>JBOEGA010000164.1:0-20415 GCA_050633205.1 Methyloligellaceae bacterium
TCGTTATTCTGGTGATTATCAAACCATTTTCATAATGTTTTAATATATCCGGAGGAGCTGCTGCATAATAGCACTTTTAATTTCTAATTGTTTTTGTTATAAGGGCAAATCATCTTTTCCCGGGAATTTCAATCATCCGGGATGATCCACGTAAAATGAGTATGTTTCAATGTAAGATATGTATGTTTGTACATATCTGATATTAGAGCACTATTTTAATTTTATCTTTCCTTTGATCCTGGCCAAAGTGGCGATATCCATGCGACATGTCTCGGCCAATCCGGAGTATTCCCATGCAGGAAATGAAGCTTCAAGAGCTAAAAACAAAATCACCGACCGAGCTTCTGGCATTTGCTGATGAGGTAGAAGTAGAGAACGCCAGTTCTTTGCGTAAACAAGAGTTAATGTTTGCTATCCTGAAACAGCTTGCGGCGCGAGATGTTGACATCACCGGGGAGGGTGTTGTTGAAGTTTTGCAAGACGGTTTCGGTTTTCTGAGATCACCCGACGCAAACTATCTTCCAGGGCCTGATGATATATATGTAAGTCCCAGCCAGATTCGCAGATTTGCATTGCGAACCGGTGATACTATTGAAGGGCAAATTCGCAGCCCTAAAGAAGGTGAGAGATATTTTGCCCTTCTTAAAGTGAATAAAATCAATTTTGATGATCCTGAAAAGACCCGCCACAAGATTCACTTCGATAACCTTACTCCTTTATATCCTGATGAATGGCTGAAAATGGAAACAGAAGATCCAAAAGCCAAGGATCTTTCTGCGCGTGTTATCGATATTGTTGCTCCACTTGGTAAAGGGCAGCGTGGTCTTATTGTTGCACCACCAAGAACTGGTAAAACTGTTCTTCTTCAGAATATCGCACATTCAATTACGAGTAATCACCCTGAATGTTATGTGATTGTTCTTCTTATTGATGAACGTCCGGAAGAGGTGACCGACATGCAGCGCTCCGTGAAGGGGGAAGTTATTTCCTCGACATTTGATGAGCCGCCAAGTCGTCACGTTCAGGTTTCAGAGATGGTTATCGAGAAAGCGAAGCGTCTGGTTGAGCATAAGAGAGATGTTGTAATTCTTCTCGACTCTATTACGCGTCTTGGTCGTGCCTATAATACTGTGGTTCCTTCATCGGGCAAGGTTTTAACGGGTGGTGTTGACTCAAATGCACTACAACGCCCGAAACGTTTCTTTGGTGCAGCACGTAATATTGAAGAGGGCGGTTCTCTCACTATTATCGCGACAGCACTTATTGATACGGGGTCACGTATGGATGAAGTGATCTTTGAGGAGTTCAAGGGAACAGGTAACTCTGAACTTATTCTTGATCGTAAAGTTGCTGACAAGCGGATCTTCCCTGCTATTGATATTGCCAGGTCCGGTACTCGTAAAGAGGACCTTCTTGTTAAAGAGCAACTTAAGAAAATCTACGTTCTTCGTCGTATTCTTAATCCTATGGGGACGATGGATGGCATCGAGTTTCTTATTGATAAGCTTAAGCAGACGAAATCAAATGATGATTTCTTCGATTCAATGAACACAGGTTGATCCTATTGAATTATATGATGAATTTAAAGCCCGGCAATCTTGTCGGGCTTTTTTGCATTAAAAGTGTTCTCTTTTTGTTCTTGTTATTATTTTTAAGCTGAGTTAAAAATAATAAAGGCTGGTTGATGAGTTGAGCGCCAGATAAGAGAGGTTTTCATTATGATTATTGTTCGTGAACTATCACCTGTTATGCAGCGTATTATTAAAGATGCCGTTATAGCTAACCCCCATTGTTCTCCTGATGACTTTCTTGACGAAATTACCTATGCAGTCTCTGATCCTGACAGTGTTGAGGCTATTTATCGTGAATGGGAAACTGTTGCGGTTGTTCCTGATGAGGATGAAGAAGATATATTTGCGGTGAATGATATTTTTGAAGAGATGCGTGTCATTATGCAGAAGCTGGATAGTCAGTTTGAGCGTCTTTAAAAATACTGCTTCTCGATTTTATTTTTGTATTTTGGGACTAAATGCAATATCTCTAGCCTTGTCCGATAAGGAAGGAATTGCATTGTTATGAAGATTACCGGAACATTCGAAGTAAGTATGAATCCGCTTGATACCGGGATGTCTGGTGCGGAAGGTTTCCAGTTTGCCCGCCGATCTATTGATAAGGTTTTTAAAGGTGAACTGGATGCTTCCAGCGTTGGTGAGATGTTGAGTGTCGTTACCTGTGTGCAGGGATCTGCAGGATATGTGGCGATGGAAACAGTGACTGGAAATCTCTGCGGACTTGATGGAAGTTTTGTGCTTCAGCACTATGGTACGATGCGCGAAGGGAGCCAGCTTCTGGTGCTTGAAATTGTTCCGGATTCCGGTACGGATGACCTGGCTGGAATTACCGGGAAAATGGCGATAAAAATGGAAGATGGCCAGCATTTTTATGAATTTGAGTATGAATTGCCAGGGTAGGTGAAAACAGGATGTTGGCAGGAATGTCTACATCCGTTCTCTATCCGTTTTTGTCCTCCAGCATTCCAGAGCATTATTTTATGATTTTTTGCTGACTTTCGGCATTTTCCAGAGCGAGTGAGAGGTTGGGAGTCCTGCCAGCTTCTATTTTTATTTTTTTGCAGTTTAAACCGATATTTTGCAGTTCATTTTTTATTAAATCAGGCTTGAAGTGAATCCTGTTCAATTCTGTGAATTTGTAACCCATATTCTGCATCGTTTCCCAGGGCCTGACAGTATGTGGCCACTGAATCAGAGTTGGGAAAATTCCCTGTTCTGGCAGCGAGCCATCTTCGGGGACTGTGATTTTCCAGGTGAGGTTTCCTCTTGAGACGGTTTCGACTTTGCCTACAGGGATATTGGTTTGTTTTATTGCCTGTTCTATGTCTGTGGTTCTGGCTACCCAGGTAATGAGTTTTGGAGATTTTGCCAGTTGCTGCTGCATTTCAGGGTTGTCCAGATTGTACCAGCGAGGCGTTCTCGTTTGTTTTGTTTCCGGATCAACTGCAATTACTTCAAGGAAGGTATCACCGAGGCTCATCAGGTGATTGTGGGTTCCCATTTTAGGATGGGAACCGCCGTATCGTATTGTGATATTTAATTGAGACTGTAGATAATTAACACCTTGTTCAAGGGTTGTTGCAGCAACAACAAAGTGATCTATCTGAGCATCAATTAATTGAGTCATTTCATTCCCATAGCAATAAGAGCTGTATCTTTTACATCAAAGACGAGCGATACAGATATTGTTAATACAAGTGCTGATACCCAGACGCCAAAAGCTGACTTGAGCTTAAATGACGGATTCATAATAACAAATTTCACTATGTAGTAAGCAAGAGGTGCCCACAAAATTAGGTGCGGGATTGCAAACAGATGTATATTTTTTGTGAAGTGGAAGATTGTTAGTGCTGCCATGATGGTCAGGACGATTGTCGCAAGTGCAAATCTTGCAGATTTATGGTTCCATATAAAAAAAACGGAAAGCAAAAATATTAACACCATCCAGTTCGTCCAAGCCTGAACGATTGGCGTGAGTTCTGTCATCATTGCTTTATTCATTTCGTTGAAAAGTTCGAGCATTACAGGTTTCCTGTTTTATTTTGATTTTGCGTTCAGCCGGCACAATAACCCATTCTGAACCGATTGTACTTTTATTGTGAGGTAATTGTAATCACATTTTTGTGTTTATTTCCTATTGCTATCCCGCAAATTTTAAGATTATGTGTAAATAGAATTTACATTAATGGAGTTATGCGTGTCTCTTGATCCTCTTTTGAAGTCCCAGATATTCATTATCATTCATGCGTTTGCGGCTATGTTTGCTTTGCTTGTAGGTATTGCGCAGTTTATCGGCGTGAAAGGTACTACAGTGCATCGCGTTCTGGGGTGGGGCTGGGTTATTGCTATGATGATTGTTGCACTCAGCTCGTTTCAAATTCGTGAGATCAATCAACTCTGGGGGTTCAGCTGGATCCATATTCTATCTGTTGTTGTGCTGTTTAATGTTCCGCTTGCAGTCATAGCTGCGAAAAGCCACAATATTCCAACTCATAAATATACAATGATGGGAGTTTATATAGGCGGGCTTCTGATCGCTGGATTTTTTACTCTGATGCCAGGAAGAATTATGCATCAGGTGGTGTTTGGTAGTTAATCCATTCTGATTGAAAAGCTTCTTCTCGGTGGGACGCAGATTTTTTGACTATTCCAGCCAACACGGCTCTCAAAGCCAAATGATTTTCATAAAAAAAAGCACTGGGGGCAATTATGATTTTATATTCTTTGTATATTATTTTGAACTGACCAGTTGATCATTTTAAGTTCATCTAAGGTCAAACTGCTATTGGATTCTGTTTTTATTTTGACCCTTCAAATTTCAGAGATGCAGGTTCTGGCACTCGTTTGAATGCCTCGCCGCATGGATAGGCAGAGTCAACAATTCTGTTGCGGAGTTCTTCAATCGCCCGAAATCAGTTTCAGGCGGAGAATGAATTCTGGAGATACGGGGTCTGCGAAGAGTTGAATCCGCTGTCAGGATTATCTGGCAGGTGAGTGTGTGAGAATTCCTGTTCTTCAATCTGACGAGAAGATCCTCCCCTTCCTCCTGATGTCATGCTCTCCAGGAACAGCAATTTGTCCTGGCGGATGTCATCATGAAGTTAAGGTTTTGAGAGGTCATGATCATTTTTGGAGAGGATATTAGTCCTCAGATGGATCCAATTGACCAGAATTTTGCTTTTCCAGGATGAGAGTCTTCTGGAAGCTCTGGAGGGCAGGATGGATTATTTTCAGGGCAGGACAGTTTTTTATGGAGGCAGGACGATAATTCTGGAGGTCAGGAGGATGTATCTGGAGGATAGGACACCACCTCCAGCATCCTCCAGATATTCTCCTTTTGCTTCCAAAAGATTCAAAATTTTTTACACGCCAAATTTTCAGCCACCCCCGATTTTGCAAACCGGACAGAATCCGCCATCTTTTCGTGGTGTCGGTGGGTCTGTCTGATCATATCTGAGCAAGGTATTGAACATGCCATGGGCCGTTGAGTGCATATATGTCGATGAGTGTGAAGGTGTATGTGTCAGTCATGATGAGGTGAGTGCCCATATGTATGTATGATGTGTGAGGTCATGTCGAAGGTCATCATCAGTTAGCATGTCATAGATGTGTCTGATGAGAGAGGAGCAGTTCATCATCTGAGCGTGTTGTCATGGTGGGGGGACGATCTGATTTTCACCAACCTGATTTATAGAGATGCCTCTACCACCTGATTATCAGTTTCACGGAATGGGATCATTGGGCACCGGCCCGAGGCAACGAATGGGTTTGTTCATGGGATTTGTTCTGGGAGAATTGTGCTGGGGGGCAGTTGTGGTGAGAGAGTGGCTGCTCCATTTGTCAGAGCAGCCTGGACTTACCTTATGGCTTCTGTCTGACGAAGTCTTTCAGTGAGAGAGACTGAGCACTGTCCTTGTCGAAGAACTGAACTGCCCTTCCAGTGAAGACACCGATCTTATTGTGAGTGGGAAGGTCAACCACTTCAACATCTGTTCGCTCACCAGCGGACAGGTAGACAAGGTCTTCAGTGCCGGTATTCAGAATGTGGTGAGCAGCACCATCTGTCGGGAAGCCGATATAATCGCCTGGGCCGATTGGGGTTTGCTCACCGTTGATATCAAGGGTGCCATTGCCTTCTATGATGAAGACATACTCTTCCTGGAGTGTCTGGGCATGAGGCGTATAACTTTCTTTGCCAGCAGGGACGCGGACATAATGCATGTGCAGGCGCTGCATACCGGCAAATGCCGAGATGGGGTGCATTCTCACATCCGAGTCTGGATTTAATGGGTGCTGGATATGAGTGGCTTCGTCCGGATTGAGCTCTCTTGTGCGAATGACATATTGCTCGGCAGTTTTCTTGTCTGACATGGTTTCTCCGTTCAGAACTTATTTATGTGAGGGCCCTACCATTCAGTGTTCAAGATGTATCTGTCAATCTGTTGACGGGAATTGTAGATGCTGGGGATAATCTGGGGATGGCTCTGTTGAGAAAATTTGAGGAGATGTGACTCTTTTTGAGTCGACAGGCGAATAGTCTTTTGAATCCATTAAATTTTGAGCTCTCACATTCATTCCGAATTTATGCAGGGGGCATTGGTTTGATGTCAGAGCTCATTTTCGATTTTAGTTCTGTTCAAGGTAGCGTTCAGGGATTTCGATTGAGTCCCCATCGGAGGACTCTACGAGGTAAAGCATGGTCCCTACGGTCTCGCCAAACTGGCGAGCTGTTTCCGGATCTTCAACTATCCGCTTGCCGCAGATAATGCCGAATTTCATGATGCTGTATTTTCGTGGTGCTTCATCTCTAACCCGGACGTAGTCTCCCCATTCAAGTTTGTCGATCAGTACCATTTCATCTCTCATACATTTTCCCTCAGTTTGGTGGTAAGCAACTCCATCCACGAAACTTCAAGAATAGCGTAAGAATGTGGGCTTTTCGGGGGAGAAATGCCACTTTATGGTACGTTTGGGTGTCAGACCTTAGTCCTGTTTATAACTTTGCTGGTACTGTAACCCAGATAAAACGGTATCAGTGCTGTCGCCATGAGAAGTGCGGCCAGCAGGAATGGGGCTCCAGGGAAGTATATAGTCGCCTGGCTGTTACCAAAGTAGCTGAAAAGCTGGGTCATTATGAAGGGGCTGATGACCAGTGATATGCCGTTGACGCTGGCTACTGCACCCTGCAGTTCCCCTTGTGTGTCTTCAGGTATCATATTGGACATTATCCCGTTCATTGCCGGGGCTATAAGGGCTCCAAATCCGGTCAATGGCAACAAACTATAAGCCATCCAGCCATCAGTGATGAATGCCATTATGCTCAGGCTTGAAATGCTAGCGACAAAGCCGATCAGAGCTGTTTTTACAGCGCCAAATTTTGGCAGAATTCTGCGGATCAGCAGGCCCTGAACAACAGCAAAACATACTCCTACAGCAGCCAGAGAGAGTCCTATTTCAGAGCTTCCCCAATCAAAGGCTTCCTTGGCGAAAAAGTTCCATACAGCGGGGTAAACAAAGTGGCCCAGACTGAAGAAAAACATTGTTACAAGAAACCAGAACACCTTAGGCATTCTGGCCATCTGCTTGAAAGATCCCAGGGGGTTAGCGCGCTTCCATTCGAAAGGACGGCGGTTGTCTTCTTTCAGAGTTTCCGGGATGACGAAGAAACCATAGAAGCAGTTCAGCAAAGAGAGTATCGCTGCCGCATAGAAAGGGGCCCGGACGCCTAATTCTCCTATTAATCCACCAATTGCGGGGCCTACAATAAAGCCCATTCCGAAGGCTGCACCCAGCAGGCCGAAATTTTGTATGCGTTTTTCAGGTGGGCTGATATCTGCCATATAGGCATTGGCTGTGGCCATTGTTGCAGATGCAATTCCAGATAAAAAGCGGCCTATGAACAGGATAATAATGGAGCTGGCAAGGCCCATAAGAAGGTAGTTTATACCCAGCATTGCCAGAGAAAGCAGCAGGATTGGTCTTCTGCCAAATCGGTCTGAAAGATTACCGATTGTCGGGCTGAAAATGAACTGCATGGAAGCGTAAACTACGCTTAAATATCCACCCCAGATTGCGGCTTCACTGGTGGTCAGGTTCGTTAGCTGTTCAATCAGATCAGGCAGTACCGGCATGATCAAACCAATACCCATAGCATCGATGAAAACTGTCATGAAAATAAAAATTGGTGCATGGACGCTGACTGATGGCGCTGAGTAGTTTTCTGATGTGGTCATTAATTAAGCTCTGATTAAGGATAATCAGCCTGATTTCTTTACGCTATTGGGATTTTAGAACAGATTAAGCATAAAAATTTATCCCCGTCTCTATAAACCTGATGTTGAGCGGCAAGATTGCTGTTTATGAGCTGTCATCTTTATGGTTAATAGAATGATAATTCTGGACTGTTTCACTGGACGTAAATTGACGTGAAACTAAGGTGACTATTGGTGATTTAGACGTGACAGATACGACAATTTTTGCGCTTTCAAGTGGTACTGGGCGTGCCGGAGTTGCGGTTTTGAGGGTATCAGGACCGCTCGCCGGACAGGCTATTAAAATGGTTGCCGGAGGCCTACCCAAGCCCCGATTTGCCAGTTTGAAAGTGCTCAGAGACCCTCAGAATGGCGAGGAGCTGGATAAGGCGCTTGTGCTGTGGTTCCCAGGTCCAGCAAGCTTTACAGGCGAGGATTGTGCTGAATTGCATGTCCATGGCGGGGTCGCAGTCGTACAGGGCATTATAGAGGCGCTGGGCCGGATTGAAGGCCTCAGACTGGCAGAACCAGGCGAGTTTTCGCGTAGAGCCTTTGAGAATGGCAAGCTTGATCTGACAGAGGTTGAAGGCCTTGCAGACCTGATTGATGCGGAGACGCAAGCACAGCGCAGACAGGCGCTTCAGCAGTCGCAGGGCGCGCTGGGAGGTCTTTATGAAGGGTGGCGTATGGACATTCTTCGTGGGCTGGCTTCAGTAGAGGCTGCTCTTGATTTCTCAGATGAAGCTGATGTGCCTGAGGAGATTGCAGCAGAGGCGCGGCCTTATGTGGACAAGGCTTTGGGAGAGATACAGGCCCATCTCAATGATGGCCGACGTGGTGAGATACTGAGGGATGGGTATCGTGTGGTTATAGCCGGCCCCCCTAATGCGGGTAAGTCCAGCCTGCTCAATATGCTTGCCCAAAGGGATGTGGCTATTGTCTCTGATGAGGCTGGTACGACCCGTGATGTGATAGAGGTACGTCTAAACCTGGGGGGATACCCTGTGATCCTGTCTGATACTGCTGGGATCAGGGACACTGATAGCACAGTTGAGCGGGAGGGAATTCGGAGGAGTCACGCTTCAGTTATGGAGGCGGACCTTATTTTGTGGATGCAGGACGCTTCATCTGGAGATCAGGATGCAAATCTGGATGTCCAGGATTATCCTCCCCAAAATAATCTCTATCCTCCAGACGCTTCCAATGATAAAACTCTCAATCCTCAAGCTCCAATCTGGAAGGTTCTCAACAAGGCTGATCTTGTCTCAGAGGGCGTAAACTGTGGGTATTCTGTGGATGGCCTGTATAGAATATCGGTGAAAACCGGTGATGGTGTTGATGCTCTTATCGAACAGTTGGCCCATCAGGTGCATGGTCAGGTCGGTATCAGTGAAGCACCTGTCATCAGCAGGGCAAGACACAGGCAAGAGCTTGAAGTATGTGTTGCTGCATTAAGGAGCTTTAGTGAAGGGGATGCAGAGTACCTTGAATTGAGATCTGAAGATCTTAGATTGGCAGCTCAGGCTATTGGTCGGATCACCGGAAGGATTGATGTTGAAGATGTGCTCGATGAGATCTTCAGCAGCTTCTGTATAGGCAAATAAAATCCGTACCTTATGACGGAATCCAGACTCTATGTTTCACGTGAAACACGTAACGAGTCCCAGACTCTATATTTTTTAGGGACTCTCTTAAGTACCATATTGTGGTAAGTGATCAGAATGACAGATTTGAATAAGACATATGATGTGATTGTTATTGGTGGTGGACATGCCGGTTGTGAAGCAGCATCTGCTGCTGCGCGCATGGGTGCTAAAACAGCACTGCTCACTCATAAGATAGAGACTATTGGTGAGATGTCATGTAACCCGGCTATTGGCGGGCTGGGCAAGGGGCATCTTGTGGGTGAGATTGATGCTCTTGATGGATTGATGGGGCGTGTAGCTGATCAGGGTGGTATTCAGTTCAGGGTGCTTAACAAGAAGAAAGGCCCTGCCGTTCAGGGACCAAGAGCGCAGGCTGACCGGAAGCTCTATAGAGAGGCTATGCAGCGTGCTATTGCCGAGACTGATAATCTGACTGTTATTGCTGCTGCTGTTGAGGATCTTATTGTTGATAACGGGCATGTAACCGGTGTTGTTACTGGTGATGGAGTGGTTTATCAGGCCGGAGCGGTGGTTTTGACCACAGGCACATTCCTTAAAGGCATAATACATCTTGGTGAAACGCAGATTCCTGCTGGTAGAGTCGGTGAAGCGCCTTCTATTGGGCTATCTGACAGGCTTTATTCTCTTGGTTTGCGCATGGGGCGGTTAAAAACCGGGACACCAGCACGGCTAGATAGCAAGAGCATTGCCTGGGAGCAGCTTGAAGAGCAGCCAGGGGATAATCCACCCGTACCATTCTCAACATTAACGGATAAAATCACTAATCCTCAGATCAGCTGTCATATTACGTATACGAATAAGGATACGCATGGGATTATTGAGAGTAATCTGGCTCGTGCGCCTATGTATTCCGGGCAGATTGAGGGGGTTGGCCCACGATATTGTCCTTCAATTGAGGATAAGGTGGTGCGTTTTAAGGAGCGCGGGGCACATCAGATCTTTCTCGAGCCTGAAGGGCTTGATGATGACACTGTTTATCCTAACGGTATCTCAACTTCATTGCCTGAAGACGTTCAGTTGGCGTTTCTAAAGACGATTCCGGGGCTCGAGAACGTTGTTGTAAGGCGTTATGGCTACGCGATTGAGTATGATTATGTAGATCCGCGGGAATTACATCCAACTTTGCAGATAAAAGTGCTGAAAGGGTTGTATCTGGCTGGGCAAATCAATGGAACTACAGGATATGAAGAGGCCGGAGCACAGGGTGTTGTGGCTGGTTTGAACGCAGCTTTGGCCGCTTCTGGTGGCTCAAAAGACTTTATTGTCAGCCGTACAGACGCATATATGGGCGTTATGATTGATGATCTGGTTACACGTGGCGTAACAGAGCCCTATCGCATGTTTACATCCAGGGCCGAGTATCGCCTAAAGCTTCGTGCAGACAATGCGGATCAAAGATTGACCGGATTTGGCTCTGAAGTTGGCTGTATTGGTGCAGAAAGATCTCAGAAATTCGCGGAAAAGCAGGCATTTATGGCTCGTGGAGAGGTTTTATTGAAGGAACTTTCTCTTACGCCCTCAGAAGCTGAAGCTAAAGGCTTGCGGATCAATAAGGATGGAAAAAGGCGCTCGGCATTTGATTTACTTTCATTTCCTGATGTTGATATGGCCAGAATCCGTGAAATTTGGCCTGAACTGAGTGAAATTCCACTGGAAATTGCAGAACAATTGGCTGTTGATGCCCATTATGCGGTGTATTTGAAACGCCAGGAAGCTGATATACAGGCTGTACGTAGAGATGAGGGAATAAAAATCCCTGATGACTTCGATTATGGGTCTATATCGGGGCTATCTAATGAGCTGAGATCCAAACTTGAAGCTAACCGTCCGGGGACTCTAGGACAGGCATCTCGTGTTGATAGCATGACACCAGCAGCATTAATGCTTGTTCTGGCGCATGTGAAAAAGGCTGTAACGCGCAAAAGCGCATGACTCAAAATATTAAAATGAATCCTGATCTTACTGTAATTCAAGACTCAAATGACTTTCAGAAAGCATTTGATGTTTCACGTGAAACGATTGAGCGACTGGAAATTTATGCGGATCTGCTAAAAGTATGGCAAAAAGCAAAGAATCTGGTGGCACCAAAAACGCTTGATGTCTTATGGCAAAGGCATTTTGCGGACAGTGCGCAGGTATTTTCTCTTGCGCCTGGGGCTAAGGTTTGGTGTGATTTTGGTTCCGGAGCAGGGTTTCCAGGGTTGATAATAGCTATTTTACTAGCTGATTCTACATACAAAAAAGCATTTCCTGACAAATCAAGCGTCCATTTATATGAAAGTAACGGACGAAAGTGTGCCTTTTTGCACGAAGTAGTCAGAAAAACGTCAATTTCAGGGCTTGTCACTGTGGAAATCCATGAGGGTAGAATTGAAGAATTGCGCGAGTCACCTCATGCTCTAAATCCAGATGTGGTAACAGCTCGCGCTCTAGCGTCACTTGATGATCTATTAGGCCTTGCATTACCTATTCTCAGTGAGCGTACTCGATGTTTATTTCTGAAGGGGCGAGAAGTCCAATCTGAAATCAAAACTGCCGAGAATAATTGGCGTTTTTCTTATGAATTGGTGGCGAGTCGGACAGATCCAGAGGGACATATTGTCCGAGTCGGTGGTGTACACCCGGTTTAAGTGAAGGAGATCCTCTCATGGCCGGAAATATATACGGACAATCAGGCCCACGGGTACTTGCTGTAACGAATCAAAAAGGTGGAGTCGGCAAGACTACAACGGCAATAAATCTAGGTACTGCACTAGCAGCCATTGAGCAAAGAGTGCTCATTATCGACCTTGATCCGCAGGGTAACGCTAGTACAGGCTTAGGAATTGACGAGCGTTCTCGTCAAATATCTACTTATGACGTTCTGAGCCGTACTGCTAGTCTGGTACAGGCTGGAATGCCATCTGCTATCCCTAATCTATTTGTAGTTCCGGCAACAAGAGACCTTGCTGGCCTGGAGCCTGAGCTTAATGCAGCTCAAAATAAAGCCTTCAGATTGCGTGATTCCATCATGGCATTGAAGGTTTCTGATGATCAATTGCCTGAAAATGAGCGTTTTGATTATATTCTGATTGACTGCCCTCCTTCTCTGAACATTCTTACATTGAATGCCATGTCAGCCGCGGATTCGGTTCTCGTGCCTGTTCAATGCGAGTTTTTTGCGCTGGAGGGAATTAAACAGCTTCATGAAAGTATTGAATTTGTTAAAGGAACCTTGAATCCTGATCTGGAAATTCATGGTGTGGTTTTGACCATGCATGATGCCAGGGCAAAGCTTTCAGAAGAGGTTGTTAATGAGGTTAAACGGTTCTTTGGGCCAAAAGTGTATGAAACTCTTATTCCCAGAAATATCCGTATAGCTGAAGCTCCTTCTCACGGTAAGCCAATCCTTCTTTACGATCACAAAAGTATTGGTAGTAAAGCCTATATCAAGCTTGCTCGCGAGATTATTGAAAGGGAGAACCTCCTAGGCGCTGCCTAAAAGGTTTGAATATATGTGCTGTACGTTTTTAATAGTCTGAAAACGTACAGTTTTTCAGTAAAAGGCGTAGTTTTCAGGATCAGTTTGTTAACTGGTTTGCTTCAGTTTGTTCCAAGGTATTAACCCTTGTGAATGTTTTATAGCGAATTTCTTGACAGGTTTTAAAGGGAAATACGAATGGCTGCTCAGAATAACCGCTTAGGGCGTGGTTTAGCATCTCTTATTGGCGATACAGCAACAACTGCGCCTAAGCTTCCGCCTGAAGGCGAGCAACGAGTCGTTTCTATTGAGCAGGTGAAATCAAGTCCGCTTAATCCAAGAAGTGACTTTGCAGAGGAAGATTTACAGGAATTAGCGGCTTCTATTGCCGAAAAGGGTGTGGTTCAGCCGCTAATAGTGAGAAAGTCTGCCGGTTTACACGCGGGCTATGAGATCGTTGCCGGTGAACGTCGCTGGCGCGCATCCCAGATAGCAGGATTGCATACGATACCTGTTATTATCAGAGATCTAACAGATCAAGAGTTACTTGAACTGGCTATTATCGAGAATGTTCAACGAGCTGATCTTAATCCTATTGAAGAGGCTGCAGGTTATAGTCAACTTGTTGATGAGTATTCTTATACGCAGGATGACCTTGCAAAGATCATAGGGAAAAGCCGTAGCCATCTTGCCAATACAATGCGTCTTTTAAAGCTTCCTGCAAGCGTTCAGAGCATGGTTAGAGAAGGTGTTCTAAGTGCTGGCCATGCGAGGGCCCTTATAGGCCAGGAAGAGGCTGAGAGGCTTGCTGAGCTGGTTGTAGCCAAGGGACTTAATGTTAGAGCTGTGGAGGCTCTAATACAGGGCCGTGAAGAGCGTGCGGCCAAGCCTAAACCGGAAAAAGATGCTGATACCCGGGCTGTTGAAAGGGAACTTTCTGATGCTCTGGGGTTGAAAGTGGTTATTAATCCCGGTTCCGGTGAAAGTGGTGAGTTGAGAGTTCGTTACCGCTCTCTTGAACAGCTTGATGCTGTGAGAGACCGTTTATTGAATATGCTTGATGATGCTCATTACTGATATGATATTTTTATGGGGTGGAATACAAATCCACCCCGTGAAACAGTCTATTTTCCTGCCATTTGACTGAGTGACATCAGTAATCTTTCTATAAAAACCAGCTCCATTGCATTTTTTGAACGGCAACGTAATGTTGTCTGCTGTATCAAATCCAAAGCAATGAGTAGTTTTTTCTCACTCCAGCGGTTGATCTGGCGCTTGAATTCATCCTGCACTTTGTAATGTAGTGGGGGACGAAGACGTTTTATAGTGAAGTCCAGACTGTCGCCTCTATCAAGCTCTGCTCTTACCTTGTGAAACCTGGCTATATGGCGATTCAGGAGTATTAATATGGCCGAAGGGGCATTGCCTGAAGCTATTGCTTTATCAAGGCTTTCCAAGGCTGCAGCCAGTCTTCCGCCGGTTGTGGCATAGAATACAGCGTCTAAGGAGAGGCTGGAAGAGTCCCCTATAACTGCATCAATGTCCTCAATTTCTATGGTTGATTTTCCGTTAACGTAGATGAGCAGTTTTTGAATTTCGGTTCTTGACAGGCCTCTATCTGCTCCAAGCTGATTGGCCAGATGCTGTCTGGCTTGTGAGGAGATAGACAGATTTTCCTTTACTAACTCTTCCTCAATTACCTGTATAAGGCTTCTGTTATCATCAGCATAACATGGTAATGCAACCGCATTTTTTGATTTTTCAAATATCTGTCTGAGCTTAGCTGATTTCTTTAAATCACCACCCTCTACGATAAGATAGGCCTGAAGATTGGTATTTTTAGTCAGTTCTTCTATTTGATTATTATTTGTTTTTGCAGCGGGGCGGAAGCGCACGACCTTGCTTCCTCCAAACATAGGAACCATTTGAAGTTCCACGGCTAATCTGTCTGGTGAAGCTCCTGATTCAGCATCATCTATTGTGATAATTTCACCGGGGTCTTCAGTATCTATCGAGAGAGCTTTTGCGAGAAGGGAGGAGTTTTCACGTACCTGACCAATATCAGGGCCATAAACAAGAATAGCCCGGACATTTTTGTCCGGGGCTTTTATGAATTGGCGAACCTTGCCAGCAGAGATAGCAACCATAGGCTGTCAATATTCCATATGTTTCATCGCCATTTACAGACAGAAATCAGGAAGCTGCAGAAAGATAGGCTGCTAAACGGACCTTGATTTCTTCAGCAAGAGACTTTGAAGCACGATTTTCTGCGTTAATTCTTGCTCTCACGCCACCGTATGCAGGGTTAATCTGCTCATATTGGGTTTTGTCAGAAGGATTTGCTTTTTCCTGAGCTTTGAAGAAACTCTTATCATATGCAGCACGTGCATAGCTTGAGCCTTTGTAGATTACTTTTTTGTCTCTCAAGCGGATAAGTTTAAACGCTACATCCAGTCTATAAATCTGACCCTGAGCATCACCAGTTCTTTGTACCAGTGTTGAAGTGTCAGACTCTCTTACTGCAAGCTCCAGTCTGTACAGAGGAGGTAGTGGTGCACCACCATTAGTAACCTGGTAAATCAGCTCATTACGAATTCTCTGACCAACCCGGCCTGGAATTTTAGAAATGGAGACAGATTTAAGCTCTTCAGTCAATTTTGAGCCGGAAGCTGTTGTTCCATATAGAGGTTGGAATGAACAAGCCGAAAGGCTGGCTGCTGTCAGCGCTATAAAAGTAATTCCAATAATTCTTAGCATGGTTCTGCTCTTCGCTTTATGATTGTTTATCAAATTCATGCAACAATATTTACTATCCTTTGCGGCACGACAATGATTTTCTTTATCTCTTTATCGCCAATGGTTCGGGTAACATTATCCAACTTTAATGCAGCTGCCTCAACATCTTCTTTTGCTGCATTGCGGTCAATTGTTAGCTCGTCGCGTCGTTTTCCATTCACCTGTACCGCTATTGTCACGGTTTCATCCTGTAACAGATCTTTTTCAGGATCAGGCCAAGGTTGATTTGCCAGTACGTTACTGTATCCCAATTCTTTCCAAGATTCTTCGCCTAAGTGAGGCATCATTGGATTAAATAGCTGAACAAGTATTTCACAAGCTTCTCTTAATGCCCAGGCCAGGTCAGAATTGTTTTTCTTTCTGGCTTCCTGCAAGCCTGTGTTAACAGCATTGGTGAATTCATAAATATTGGCAACAGCTCTGTTGAATCTTAATGCTTCTATATCTTCACTAACCTTTGCCAAAGCACGGTGACTGTTTTGGCGCAACTTTGTGGCGATATCATTAAATTTAGCAGGTTTTTTTGTATCAGGCTCCGGCAGAAGCTCTTTTGCATCCTGAAGAATCCGCCATATACGTTGCACAAACCGGCCTGAGCCTTCTACACCAGCTTCAGTCCATTGAACATCGCGTTCAGGTGGAGAGTCTGACAGCATAAACCAGCGGGCTGTATCCGCACCGTAATGACCAATGATATCAGTGGGATCAACTGTATTACATTTGGATTTTGACATTTTGCGAATAGGGCCAATCTCAACCTCTTCGCCAGTATCCGCATGTTTTGCTGTGCGCTTATCACCATTGGTTTCAATGACGACATCTGTCGGGTAGAGCCATGTACCGTCTTTTAGCTGATAGGTTTCATGGTTGACCATGCCCTGCGTGAACAAGCGCTTAAACGGTTCTTTTACATCCAGATGTCCGGTTACACTCATTGCACGAGCGAAGAAACGGGAATAGAGCAGGTGCAGGATAGCATGCTCAATGCCGCCAATATACTGGTCTACAGGCAGCCAGTAATTTACAGCTTCCTTATCAGTTGGTGTTACTGCTTTTGAATCGCAAAATCTCGCATAGTACCATGAGGAGTCTACAAATGTATCAAACGTATCTGTTTCACGCCTAGCTGCCTTACCACAGTTCGGGCAGTCAACATTCTTCCAGGTTGGGTGATGATCTAATGGGTTACCTGGTTTGTCGAAGGTAACATCATCAGGTAGTACAACTGGCAGGTCTTTTTCAGGTACAGGTACTACATCACAGTCATCACAATGTATGACTGGTATAGGACAACCCCAGTATCTTTGACGTGAAATACCCCAGTCTCTCAGGCGATAATTGGTTTTTCTCTCTCCGATGCCTAAAGCCTCAAATTTGTCGGAGACCTTATTTTTTGCCTCCTCCACAGTAAGACCATTTATCTCTTCGGAGTTAATTATCGTCCCCAAACCAGTATATGCTTCCTGATCAATTTTAAAATCCTCCTGTTTGGTATCAGAAGGCAGGACAACCGGAGTTACTTCCAGCTTATACTTATTTGCAAAGTCCAGGTCGCGTTGGTCATGTGCCGGACAACCAAAGATGGCACCAGTTCCGTAGTCCATCAGAATGAAGTTGGCGACGTAAACGGGAAGTGTTTTGCCATCAATCAGAGGATGTTTGACTTTCAGGCCGGTATCGAAGCCTTGCTTCTCAGCTTTATCGATGTCTTCCTGACTTGTGCCCAGGCGTTTACATTCTTCAATGAAGTTCTGTAGTTCCTGATTGTCTTTTGCAAGCTCCAGAGATAAAGCGTGTTCCGGAGAAATAGCGCAGAAGCTTGCGCCGTAGATAGTATCGGGTCTCGTTGTGTATATCTCCAGGATCTTATGATCTTCAGGAGCATTGTCGTCCGTCATTTCAAAGCGCAGGGAAAGGCCATAGGATTTACCAATCCAGTTGTTCTGCATGAGACGAACTTCTTCGGGCCAGTCTTTCAGTTCTTCCAGAGATTCAATCAAATCGTCAGCGAATTCTGTAATTTTGAAGAACCACTGGGTTAATTCTCTTTGTTCTACGAGAGCGCCGGAACGCCATCCGCGACCATCAATAACCTGCTCGTTTGCAAGGACTGTATGGTCTTCGGGGTCCCAGTTGACTTTGCTTTTTTTGCGGTAAGCAAGGCCAGCTTTCCAGAAATCAAGGAACAGTTTCTGCTCCTGATGATAATATTCAACATCGCAGGTTGCGAATTCACGATCCCAATCAAGGGATAAACCCATAGATTGTAGTTGTGAGCGCATGACAGCTATATTATCGTATGTCCAGGTGGCTGGGTGGCCTCCATTTTTTATCGCAGCATTTTCTGCCGGCATTCCAAAAGCATCCCATCCCATTGGGTGGAGGACGTTAAAACCTTTGGAGCGCTTGTAGCGTGCTACGACATCACCCATGGCATAGTTTCGAACATGGCCCATATGGATCCTACCTGAAGGGTAAGGGAACATTTCGAGAACATAATATTTGGGTTTGGTGGTATCATTTTGAGCGGAAAAGGTTGACTGTTCTTTCCAGACAGTCTGCCAATGTTTTTCCCGGTCAGGTGCGTTATAGCGTTCTTTGGCCATAAATTTATCTCTAGGTATTATCAAATTACAAATGTTAACCGTTTATCAGCCCTAAAAGGTATGCCGGGTCAAGGGACAAGTTGGAAGTGTGGGGAATTTTTGGGAGTTTAAGTGATGGATTTAGCTTTAGAACGATTGCAAAATACATTGAAGCGAATAAATAAGGCTGCAAAAGAAGTTAATCGTGAATTTAGAGATGTGAAGCTTATAGCAGTTTCAAAAACGCATGGTGTTGATGCGATCGAGGAAGTGATCAAAGGGGGGCATTTGAGATTTGGTGAAAACCGTGTCCAGGAAGCGCAATCCAAATGGCCCGAACTGAAAGAAAGATTTGACAATCTTGAATTGCATCTGATTGGCCCCTTGCAGTCGAATAAAGCAAAAGATGCAGTGGCGCTTTTTGACGTAATTCACTCTATAGATCGGTCCAAAATTGCAGACTCTATTGCTGATGAAATTGCTAAGCAGGGGAAGAAGCCCAAGCTTTTTGTGCAGGTTAATACTGGTGAGGAACCTCAGAAGGCCGGGGTGTTGCCGGGTGATGTTGAGGAATTTGTCGGGTATTGTCAGGAAAGCTGTAAGCTTAATATTGCGGGGTTGATGTGTATTCCTCCATTTGATGATGAACCTTCCCTGCATTTTGCGCTGCTGGCGAAGAAGGCAAAAGCTTTGGGGCTGCAGGATCTCAGTATGGGGATGAGCAAGGATTTTGAAGCAGCAATTCAGTTAGGGGCGACGTATGTGCGTGTCGGGACTGCCTTGTTTGGTGACAGGGGGTAATTTATTTCAGAGGAAATGTGCAGTTATTGGTTTAAATGTCTGAATGTGGAGAGGTTCTCCACTGCCTGACATTCACCGGATTGTAGTCTGATATACCTTTTTGTACGCTTTCGTTTTCGGATAGTGTGCTCAGGTGCCCCTTAATTTCAGGGGCTTTTTTTTTAGTGCACAGCTTCATTGTATAGGGTTGCGTAATAATGAAAAAAAATAATGCCGGAAGCAGTTTCCGGGTCTGCATTTTGCTTTTATGTTTTTTGGGGCAACTACTCTTTTTGTCTTCACTCAGGGCTGAGGTGGAGAAGAAAGACCTTACATTTGCCTTTATAAAACTTACTGATATGGCTCCGCTTGCTATCGCAGTTGAGAAGGGTTTTTTTGCTGATGAAGGGCTAACCGTTAAGCTGGTTGCCAAGAAGAGCTGGAGGCTTTTGTTGAATGGAGTGATCAGCGGAAAGTATGACGGGGCTCATATGCTTGCCGGTCAACCCCTCGCGGCATCAATTGGTTATGGTCCTCAGGCGCATATAATTACTCCTATTTCCATGGACCTGAATGGCAATGGTATTACAGTGTCCAACTCCGTCTGGGCAGAAATGAAGAAACATCTTCCAAAGAGGCCTGATGGGCGTCCTGTTCATCCTATTCGAGCTGAATATTTAAAGCCTGTAATCGAGATGTATAAGGCAAAAGAGAAAGTTCTAAAGCTTGGAATGGTTTCTCCCGTATCCACTCATAATTATGAGTTTCGATATTGGCTTGCAGCTGGGGGAATTCATCCAGGTTTCTATACCAGGCATAATATTCAGGGGCAGGTTGCAGCTGATGTAAATTTATACGTTACTCCACCACCTTTGATGCCAACAATGATCGGTGTTGGTGTTAATGACGGCTATTGTGTTGGTGAGCCGTGGAACCAGCAAGCTATCTTTGACGGGGTAGGAGTGCCAATTGTTACAGATAATCAGATATGGAAGCGCAATCCTGAAAAAGTCTTTGGTTTTAAAGCTGAATTTGCTCAGAAGTACCCCAAAACAACGCTGGCTGTTGTTAAAGCGCTTATAAGAGCCGGAGTATGGCTGGATGAAAATAATAACGGAAACAGAAAGGAAGCCGTTAAAATTCTGGCAATGTCTAAATATGTAGGGGCTAAAGAACAGGTTCTGGCAAACTCGATGCTGGGTAGTTTTGAATTTGAAAAAGGCGATGTGCGACCTGCTCCTGATTTCAATATATTTTTTAGAAAATACGCTACTTATCCATATTATTCCGACGCAATCTGGTATC
>JBOEGA010000165.1:0-15125 GCA_050633205.1 Methyloligellaceae bacterium
CGGGCATCCTCTCTGTGTAATTGTTCCTTCTGGGATGGCCCCTGTGTCCTGCGGGCAATTTCCTGAAGCTCGTTCAGAAAAACATCATTCTCCGGCTTTTCAGAATAACCAATGCCATACACCACCACTCCAAGCTCATTAGCTTTCGCAATAATATCCTGGTAAGTGACGTTAGGCCCATCTTCTGATTTACCATCCGAGATAATGACCAGCGCTTTACGTTTTGCCCTGTAGTTACGCAAAACCTCAAGGCCTTCAAGCGCAGATTGATACAGATAGGTTTTTTTGCCGACAGGTTTCAGGTCTTTCAGAACATTGACCAGCTCGCCTCTTGGTGCTCCTATCGGAGATAAAAGTTGGAAATTTTCTGCAAAACTGGCAATGCCCAGTTTTTCCTTACTACGCAGACCTGAGATAATTTTTCCGAAGTCATCACGGATAACCTCAACGCTTTTTTTATCCAGTGACTGACTACGATCAAACAACAGAAGCCAGGCCGTCGTATTCTCATTTGGGTTATATGCGTTAAATTCTATCTCTTCACGTACCCCGTCAGGCCAGACCACCTCAACCTTCTCTGGTGAACCTGCAGCCTCCCACGGGTTGGCAAATCTGATATCACACTGCATCTGAACGCCTGTCGTGACATAGCATTTATGGTGTATATCACTCTGATCAGCTAAGGAAAAATCAGGTTTTATAAAAAGAAAAATTATCAAAAAAAACAATGGGCTCAAACGCATAATGAACTCCCAACCCCTAATAAAAATATGCAGGTATTAAGCAATCAAATATTTATTACTTTGAATATTGTTAATCATAATCAATAAACCAATCAAGAGAAATATACTATCAATATCATATGAATATATTTTACCATCAACTCCATATGTGATATTTTTATAACTTGAAAAATAATATAACTATGTGCGATAAATAGATTTAATTAAATAAACAGCGTTTATAAAACCCTGTATTTACTTAGTATATATTTAAACTTATTAAGGGTGAAGTTATTGAAAATATACGATTTTTTTCAAATAATTCAGATTAGAAAACCAGAACCAGACACAATATTGCATTAGCAATTACATATAATTGTTTGGAATATATTTATGCAGGCAGAAAATTCAAGATGTCCATATTTTTATCCTATGCCTCAGAAAACAGAGAGATTGCCGAACTGATAACCTTCGCTATGAGAGCGAGGGGATATGATGTTTTCCTGGATAAAGACGATCTTCCAGCCGGCAGTAGTTATGAAGATAAAATTGAAAATGCAATAAAGCAGTCAGATCTGTTTATTTTCCTGATATCAAAGTCTTCCATACAATCCGGAAGATACACATTAACTGAAACCTCTATTGCCAGAAAAAAATGGAAAAACCCTCAGAACCGGGTTTTACCAGTGATGATTGAGCAGGTGGATTTTGCAAAAGTACCTGTTTACCTGAGAAGCGTAAGCGTATTGCAGCCACATGGAGACCCGGCCGCAGAAGTTTGCACTGAAGCAGCACAACTCCTGAAAGTTCAAAAAGAAGAGCAATACGCAGGGGGCAATATACGACAGCTTCCCTTTGCACGCTTTCTAAGGCGCGCTCTGAGTTCTGCCATTGATTCGATATTTCTGTTTCTGTTTCTTATAGGTATTTTTTACAATCTCTTCATTGATGTCCCAGCAACGCAGCAAAGTATTGGACTAACTATTTTCCTGAGGATTGTAAGCATCAGCGCCATAGTTGGCTTCTATGCAGTCTCCCTGCTGAATCTCGGAGGCACTCCTGGCGATCGTTTTTTTCAGATGAAAATTGTCGATGAAGAAAGCAGAAACCCTTTATCAGTAGGTCAGGCCTTTATCTGGACCGGCTGCTATCTGGCATTATTCTATATTTCGTGGATCTGGTACTTCTATGATCCGAAAAAACGTATGCTGCACAACATTGTATCAAAAACGATTGTTCTGTCTGAATCTAAAGATGATCGTATCGAGCAAATGGGTGAGAACACCTATAAAACCATCCGTAAAAAAGTTCAGGAACGTGATTTTCAGTCAGATTTTAGATATTTTCAGGATATTCTGGACCAGATCAAACCTGACAGAAACACGCAGCTTGCCCAGAAAAACGAAGGCAGGAAAAAAAATGCAACGACAGCTTCAAACTGGAAACTTGAGGGAGCTGGGCAAAACGGAGCTCCACTTGCTTTCCGCCTTGCCCCCGGCTCAAACTCCAGGAAAATCTGGACCATAGGTAGACAGTCAGGCGAATGCGATTTCAAAATTGATCATGGCAATGTCTCTCGCAAACATGCTGAAATCAGTTTCGATCCGTCAGCCGGCCTGCTAATTCGTGACCTTTCCTCTACGAATGGCACCTACCTGAACGGAAAGAAATTAACAAACAAATGGAAAAACCTGACTGATGGAGACAAAGTCTACATAGGCTCAGCGAAACTTAAACTCTCAAGAATTTAATTGAACAGCCAACAATTATTTTCTCAAATAAAATTTTATCACTTTGAATTCTATATACAAAAAGCAATAAGAACCAAAACACAAAAGAAAAGCACGCGAACATAACCTGTTGAATATATTGAGCTTTACTTTAACTAGATGCATATGCAAAATAATGCGGATTTCCATAATAGTTGTTCAGACCAGCCATATGTGATATCCATTAAGGTAGCAATTACATTCAACATACAATTTTTAATTCTTTTTCAAAAACGAGGGATGTTATGAATTTTAAACAACATAATTGCAATTTCATAAATAAAAACTCTAATTACCTTTTAAAAACAATTGCTCTGGTTAGCGTTATAAGCATAACGTCAATGAGCTTTCAAACCTCGGCTCAAGCAGGGCGAAGAGGTATCGGCACTGGTATTGGAATCGGAATTGGTCTTGGCATACTTGGTTCTCAGATTTTAAAAAGTGACGGCAATGCCAAGAACAACAATCAACAAACAAACCCTCGCAGACAGAACCGCCCAAGAGTCAGCGGTGACCCTAAAGTCAGGAAAACCCAGCAGGCATTGAAAACGCTTGGCTTCTATTCAGGCCCGATCACAGGAACAAAAAAGCAGCCAACAATTGATGCCATCCTGAATTATCAGAGCGGAAGAGGTATTACACCGTCCGGTGCTTTAACCGAACAACAACGCGCTATTCTGCTTCAGGAAGCAAGAGATACCGAATCCCTGGCAAGCCTGGGTGATCCGAACATTAATTCATCCTCTCAGCGGGAACAGAACAAACGCATTCAGACAGCACTTAAAACACTGAATTTCTACACCGGTGGCATTGACGGCCAGGTTGGTCCAGGCACTCGCAGATCAATCGTTGCCTACCAGCAGCAGTACAACAAACCCGCAACTGGCATCATAATCGGTAACGACTTCAGCGAGCTCATAGGCCATGCACTTCAACGCGTAAATACCCGCCTTGCCGCCCTGAACTCCAGCGCAAAAGGTGCACCTGCAGGAAGCCTGCAAACTGCTGGCAATTCTTATCAGCAAACAGGAACAAACAAGCCATACCGCAACGTAAGTACCGGATCAACGCCATCTGCCGGGTTTGGTGCAAATAACTTCGCCCCCGTTGAACAGCTGAAAGCAGATGCAAAAGTTAAACGCCCGGATGACATTGCTATTATTATCGGTAACAGGAAATATCAGAAAGGTGTTCCTCCTGTTTCATACAGTCATCGCGATGCTGATGCTGTTAAGGCAATGCTGGTTAATGACCTTGGTTTCAGCCCTGAAAACATCATCGATGTCAGAGATGCCGGACAGGGTGCTATGAGAAACGTATTTGGCTCGGAAAAAAGTCACAAAGGTCAACTCTGGCGTTATGCAAACACAGAAGGTAAATCCAGGATTTTTGTATACTACTCCGGGCACGGCGCTCCTGAGATCAGTTCAAGAAAAGCCTATCTGGTTCCGGTTGATGCCGACCCAAGAGCACTGGAAATCAGCGGATACCCTTTAAGTCTGATGTACAAAAATCTGAAGCAGGTCCCAGCAAAAAGTGTAACGGTTATGCTCGATGCCTGCTTCTCCGGTGATAGCTCAAATGGTATGCTTATAAAAAGCGCATCACCTCTTGTTGTGCCAACAGCTCCTGAAATCAAAGCTGGAAATTTTGCTGTCCTGACCGCTTCAAGCGGAACACAGCTCGCAAGCTGGGATGATGCAAAAGGCCACGGCATCTTCACATCTCATATGGTGGAAGGAATGAAAGGCGCAGCAGATGCTGACGGTGATAAGAAAATCACCGCTGGTGAACTGCATAAATACGTGCAGAACCGCGTACGCAAGGCAGCCCGCCGCAACCATGGTCGTGACCAGATGCCTGCACTAAATGGCGATCCAAATCTGGTTCTTGGCAGCTATCAGTAATAAAATATGCAAGACAAAAGGGAGAAGAACCTGTTCTTCTCCCCCAACCAACCATAACCTGATAATTTCCCTTCAACACAATCACAATCGCGGCAATCCGATTTCCCTCAGTGTCTTCAATCGCAGGTCCGGATCAAGCGACCGCAATGCTACCCACTCCCGGTGCTCGGAAGATATCTGCTCATGCACCAGCGCAACAAATGCCAGCACACTGGACTCATCCCCATTCACCGCAGCTTCTCTGGCTTCAGAAAGTGGCTTGCCAGATAAATCTTCAAGATTTTGATAGGTATCATGATAGCGTGCTGCATTTCTCTGATGCAGGGAAATAAGTGCAAACGAAGCCAGCAGCCCCTGCAATGCAGCACCAATCAATCCAAGAAACATAAACACCCGCTGGAAAACATCATCCTCAATACCCGCAATTAGCTTTCCCGGAACTCCAATATTAAATGCAGAAAGCGCAACAGGAAATACAGCAAGAGAAACCAGCATCAGCGCCAGAATCCTCAACCAGTTCATGCCTCTGATTGCCCGCGCATGTTGCTCTCCGCGAGTTTTGTAATAGTATAATTGAATATCAAGCTGAAACCGTCTGAAATACTCAAGCTTCAGTGGCAATAAAGGAAGCTCTCCGTCTTTTGCAGTTTCCTGCCTCTGCATAACACTGTTAAATAATCCGAGCCGCGCTGTCTCAGCCTCGGCCCGCTTCCGCATCCAGATTTCGAACTGTTCTTTCCGGCTCACATAAAGCGAAGCCCCAAATGAAATCACAAGCAATACAAACTGCAGAACAGCAATATACTGGGTAAACGGCCGCATCTCTTCAATCACATAAAGCAGCAATAACAGACTGCCAATTCCAACTGACAGAAAACTCGTAACAGCGGCTAACTTCGAATACCACTTATACCTCTCCTGTTCAGCAACAGCCTCGGCATCTGCCTCATCATAATGACCAATAATCTCGTTCAGCTCATCACTTTCGAGAATCCGGATAACAGCCCCCGCCTCCTGCATGATGCTCTCTGCATGATGTCTGGGTTTCAGCTCCCAGTCATCAGGCTTATCCGGACCAATAGCCTTAATCGCTGCCTTAGTAATATCAAACATAAAAACCCCCGAAAATAATAATCAAATATTTAAGCTATCAAGAATAATCCCTTGAGCAATAATGGTTTATAATATTAATGACTACTTATGTCATAGGTAAATAACGATGCTGAAAAAAATTCAACAGTTTAAAAACGGCAACAGTAAGCACAAAGATAAAAATGTTATGTAACTACACATGACAACGACTTAAGTATTTGATACAATGAGGATCAATAAGACAAAAAGAATTTTCATTATTTATGCACATTAAACCAGAACATTTTTTGTTCATTACTTTTATTAAAAAGACGCTGAAGCAATACCTTAAAACAAAAGAACTTTTGCATAAAATAATGATTTTTAAAGACAAATAATATTTTGGGCTAACCATGTATAAAAAACAGAACACTCATCAGAAACGCCTCCTTGCACTCGATGGTGGAGGAATTCTGGCTATCACCTCATTAATGATCCTGAAAAAAATTGAAGATGACCTGAAAAGTGAACTGCAGGTAGGTGATGACTTCAGATTATGCCACTTCTTCGATTATATCGGGGGAACAAGCAGTGGAGCAATCATCGCAGCCGGCCTTGCAACAGGTATGAAAGTTGATGAACTCATCGAACTCTACACACAACAGGGCAAGCGCATGTTTACGACAACATGGCCCTGGAAACGCCTGCACCACAAATACTGCAATAAACCTCTGGCAAAAATGCTGCAGCAATATTTGGGCGATAAAACCATAGAAGAATTGAACAATACAAACTCACCGGAAGAGAAAAAACTGCAGTCTCTTCTCATGATCGTCACAAGAAACTCTGATACAAAATCACCCTGGCCTCTCAGTACAAACACCAATGGCCGATATTACGAATTCAATAAAATAATCAAACTCTGGCAACTGGTAAGAGCCAGCACCGCGGCTCCCACTTATTTTCCACCAGAACCAATACAGGTTGATGACACCAATAAATTTCACTTTGAAGACGGTGGCATTACTGCTTACAACAACCCGGCTTTTCAACTATATCGTATGGCAACTATGCCTCAATACCGAATAGGATGGTGCAATAACCAGAAGAAGGTTATAGACCCCTGGACAACAGGTGAAGATAATATGATGCTTGTATCCGTTGGTGTTGGGCAGCCCTTTGAAGTTACCTCAAAACGAAATAACAACGGCAACCTCCTGTGGAAGTCCGCCAAAGAAGTTCCCGGTGCATTGATGCAGGGTGTAAGCTCTGATCAGGACATAAACTGCCGGATGATTGGGCGCTGCGTTTACGGAACATCAATTGACAGAGAAATTGGAGACCTGATCCCCAGAGACGATAATGGAGTTGAAATTCCACTGTCACACAACCTTGGAAGAGCATTTCTCTACGCCCGTTACGAGGCAGACATCTCACGCAAAGGCCTGAAGAAACTCGGCATCAATGGTATCACTCCGGATAACCTTGATCTGGACAGTATCGACAAAATACCCGAACTTGTAAAAATAGGAAATTCAGTTGCAGAAAGTATAAACTTCAAATCAGGTTTCTCAAATTTCCTGAACTGATTACAACTGGTCAGGTGCAATCTGATGTATCTGACCATTCTGCTCCTTAACCTGCCGGACAAAATCCGCTGTCCCGCCCGGCTGTTCGGGAGCAACACCATCCCATAAAGCCATCAGACAAATATCTTTGCCCAGCTCTCCGGCGATCTTCAGCATATGAAGATTACAGGCATCATAAAGATTTAGGTCAGTATTTGTTTTAATGATCTCTTTATGCCTGTCATCAAGACTATTCCAGATGGAAAGAAATCTGTTTTCCCAGTCGCCACTATCAGGAATTCTGACAGAAGACTTGATAAACTCATCAGATGAAAACGGCAGATATAAAAAATTCTCCACACCAAGATTCTGGCAGGCTTCAATAAAAAGGATATCCCCGCCACAGGCCCCACTGGAAATGCCAACAACATCTCCTTGTGTCAGCTCCTTCACTTCTTTAATATAATCATATATTGCCCGGCCCGCCTTTTTCTCAAGGCTCGCAGGAAATCTTGCCTTGCCCCGGTCAGGCGCATCAATCATATGCCCTGTAAAAAGAAGCGCCATTTTATGCATAGTTACCTGCCATGATCTGTTTTAAAAGTTTCCAGATATAACCACTTGTCAGGTATATGCAATGGGTTGAATAACCGCATAAGTGTTATTTGGGGATGATATCTTTTAATGTATATGTAGATAAAGTCTCTGCAAAAGAATCAAATGCATGATTAAGCACCCCCTGCAACCCGCAGGCTCCTGCCATTCTGCACGTATTTGTTTCGCTATCAAAACATTCAACCAGATTAAAATTGGGTTCGATTTCCAAAATTAGTTTCTTCAGATTAATCTCATCTGGTTTACCCGAAAGGCGCATCCCTCCACCTTTTCCTTTTACGCTTTCGACATAGCCAAGCTTTACCAGATTGTGAACAATCTTAACCAGATGGTTTCTGGATAGTTTATGAAATTCAGAAATTTCTCCCGCAGTACAAAGCCTCTCAGGATTAGCGCCAAGGAACATCAGAACGCGCAAAGAGTAATCGGTATATAGAGTGAGTTGCATATTTTTATGTACCCTCCTGTTGACAGTTTTAAATATATATTTTAAATACAACTTATTGAATATGTATTTCACATACATATTAAAGTATGTACTAAGGAGTTCATTCATGCTGAACGCAAGTGTAATTAAAATAGTAAAATCGACAGCTCCAATATTAAGGAAACAGGGTGTAACACTGACCAGACATTTCTATAAACGCATGTTTGCTCATAACCCCGAAGTCAAACCTTTCTTTAATCAGATGAACCAGTCAGGCGGAACACAACAGGCTGCCCTTGCCGGTGCTATAGTTGGCTTTGCATCCAATATTGATAATCTGGGTGCTATGGCTGAGACAGTAGAGCTTATCACCCAGAAACATGCTTCCCTTCAGATAAAAAGAGAGCACTACCCCATTGTGGGAGAAAATCTGTTAGCTTCTATTAAAGAAGTGTTAGGCGATATTGCAACAGATGAGGTAATGGATGCTTGGGAGAAAACCTATGCTGTCCTGACTGATATACTTGCCGGCCGAGAACAGGAAATTTACGAAGAGAACATAAACAAAAGCGGTGGTTGGGAAGGCTTCAGAACGTTTATCGTAAAGCACAGGGAAAAAGAAAGTGACATAATCACCTCCTTTTATCTGGAGCCCAAAGATGAGGGTGAACTCGCTCCCTTTCTTCCAGGGCAATATCTTACAATACGCCTTCCTTCACCGGATGGGCAGACCACTATGCGAAATTACAGCCTGTCTGATAAACCGGGACTTAATTACTATCGCATCAGCGTTAAACGTGAATGCAGTCCTGCACCAGACCTCCCGGATGGTTATGTATCCTGCAAATTACATGATGAAATAAAGGTTGGTGACGAACTCGAAGTCGCGCCCCCATGCGGCGAATTCACTCTGAATACCAGCGATACGCCTGAACGCCCTTTGGTGCTTATATCCGCTGGCGTAGGCATTACACCGGTACTAAGTATGCTGCTTTCTGCTTTGGAACTCTCCCCGAAGCGCAACATAACTTTTATCCATGGCTGCCTGAACGAAAAAGTACATGCGTTCAGGTCCCTCTTGAACCAACTGGCAACAACTCACCGGAATTTAACAATACACTACCGTTACAGTGAAAATAATAATGGTGAAACTACAGAGCAAAGAAATACGTCTACAGGCTTCATAACGCAGGAACTGATCAGTTCCCTTATACCGACCCGTGATGCAGACTATTACTTCTGCGGCCCGAAACCTTTCATGGTCAACACCTACCGTGATCTGAATAGCTGGGATATCCCCGCCTCACAAATAAACCTGGAGTTTTTCGGACCAAGAGAAGAGCTAGAAAACATACAGGTAGAAAAGGCGGCCTGAGTAACTCCAGGCTGTCAGCACCCTTACAGTTTGGGCCACTGTCTGGGTGCGCTCCCCTCAATAGCAGACGGGTATTTTCCCAGAACAAGTTCACACAAGACCGAGTCCTGATATTCTTTCATCTCAACAATCATTTCGTTCTCAAGCCTGTAAAGAAGGCAATAATGATTTTGATAGGCATCTCCTGCTTTGGTAATCATGTCACCTTGTGCCTCAACAACCACCCAGTCCCCGTCAGCCAGAAAATGAAAAGCCCGTGTTCTGTTCTTGTCTGCAAGCAATGCCCCTACATATGCATATAAATCCCGCAGTACACTCTCTTTTCCTGTAAACGTTCTGGACCAGGAATACTGCCCCGTTACGGTCATCGAAACATCATCCGCAAGATGCTCCACAAACATGGAACCATCCCCTTCAGCCAGCTTTGTAAATATCTCCTGCATAAGTTTTTTATTATTTTCAGCACTCATTTTCCTGTCCTCCAATGTAATCATTTCCTCAATTATCCTTTTGAGGACCGGAAAAACAAATGCAAACGCTTCACAACGTCATGAATTCAATTCATAATGCTTCAAATGAACCAGTATCCACCCTTTGATGCATTGCTTGCTTTTGAAGCTGTAGCAAGACACAAAAACATGACACTTGCTGCCGATGAACTCGGCCTGACCCAAAGCGCAATCAGCCACCGTGTTCGCCGCCTTGAAACCTATATGGAAACCCCGCTTCTGAAGAGGTTAAATGCAGGACTGGAACTGACACCAGCAGGTACAGCCGTATTGTCAGGCTTGAAAGAAGTCCTCGAACAACTGACAGATTTGCGCACCCGCTGTCTTTCAATCACATCAGATCAACTAAAAATCGGTGTAGGAACAGCACTCGCAGATCATTGGCTGATACGCCGCCTCCCGGAATTCACATCCATGTACCCGGACATCCCCATTGAACTCATAACTGTAGAAAATGAAGCTCCCGAACGTATCGGCGACCTTGACTTGCGTATTCTCTGGCGCTCGCTGCCGGAATCAAAATCCACTTCAACACAGCAGCAGTTATTTCAGGAAAATGTTTTTCCCGTTTGCCACCCTTCACTGCTACCGGCTGACTTTATTCCCGGCGATGGAACCGAGTTACTGAATCTGCCACTTCTATATAAAGGTAAACCCGGCATCCATACCGATGAAGAATGGTCATGGCCTTTCTGGTTTAAACACCTGAACCTTCCCGGTACCCCGGAAATAGCAATGACCTTCTCAACCATTGGCCCTGCCATTACAGCCGCATTGCAGGGATCAGGAGCAGTGATAGCCAGATCCATACTGATCAATGATGCATTAAAAGAAGGGCGCCTCGTGCGAATACTTCCTCCATCCTTTGATCAGCTCTCAAAAAAAGTACATATAGCCCGCTGGCCCGCCCGCCTCAGCAGTGATGAGCGGGTAAAACAGTTTACGAAATGGCTTAATAAAAAATCGGAAGAGACACAATCAGAGGAAATAGAAATCAGGGTTAAATGAATCTGAATAAATGCAACTTGCTCAGGACCAGACACTTCTGCCCCACAAGCCTTACTGTGAAAGACGAGGACTATAATCAGGAAAGCTTGATGGGAGGGATAAGTTTTTGGCTCATGTGGTCACTTGACCCCGGCATTGATTGTTTTTGATTTTGGCTTGCCTTTCCATCCAAATCCCCCTCAGGCGACAACAATCCCCGCTACAACTCAATAATATTGGCACTCGCCGTAGCTCTTGTTGTCTTATTACCATCCTTATCCAGCAGATACCCCTCAAGAAAAGCAATTCGTTTGCCATTCTTCGTAACCTGAGCAACTCCGGTAATTGGTCCCACCGGCATAGGGCGTAAAAAATGCACATGGAGATCTATAATCTGACCAAATGTCTTTCCATCAGTCATTGCCATTATCAAAGGACCCATCGTGTCATCCAGCATCGCTGAGAGAAATCCCCCCTGTATAACACCCATTGGGTTGGTAAACTCTCGTTTACCATCAAAGCCGACTTTAATGATCCCTGCATCTTTTTCAAAGGAGATCAGCTTCCAACCCAGAAGTTCGGCTGCTGGCGGCGCTTTCATCTTGTCAAAAATTGATTGAGACATGGGAACTCATCCTCTTTTATTTTTAATTTGCATTGAGCACGACAAAATAAAGAAAGAAAAATATCAGGTCGCAATCAGATCAATTTCAACAAGAGCCCCTACAGCAAGCCCCGTTACACCAATACATGTTCGGCCTGGAAGTCGATCAGGCTGAAAATATGATTTATAAACCGCATTCATTTTATCATATTCCTGAAAGTTCACCATATAGACTCTGGCAAACACAGCGCGGTCAAGGCTGCTGTCGACCCCTTCCAGCACAAGTTTCAGGTTTTCCATCACACGGTGCGTCTGCGCTTCAATTCCCCCCTCAACCAGCTTTGTGGGATCATCAGGTAAGGTAGGCATCTGCCCTGTAATAAAGAGAAAGTCACCGGCTCTGACCGCATGACTGTACGGAGCAACGGGTCTGGGACCGTTTTTCGCCATTAGATACTGCACGTCTTGCATACTAACTCCTTTGCTGAAACCAGTGTTGTGAGCCGGACCCTGCCTCTAACTACTCAAAAAAGCATCAACCTGCCTTTTAATATCATCATACACTTCCCGAAATGCTGACAGCTTTTCCGCATCGCTTCCCTCTACAGCAGCAGGGTCAGGGAATGGCCAGTGCATACGCTCGGGCGCACCCGGCCAGAACGGGCAGCTTTCATTGGCCGCATTATCACAGACCGTAATAACCAGATCCATATGAGGAGCCCCTTCAATAGCAAATTCATCCCAGGATTTGGATCTTGGGGTCTCAACGGCAATACCATCCAGCTCTAATGTCTGCAGGGCAAAGGGATTAACGACACCGGTAGGAGTTGACCCCGCACTATATGCTCTCCATTTTCCGGCCCCGGCATGATTAAAATAACTTTCAGCCATAATGCTTCGTGCTGAATTGCCCGTACATAATATAAGTACATTCTTCATAAAGATTTTCCACCACCATTCACGTCTTCAGTATAAGGAGAAGACAACTCACTATCTCAGGGTCTGAATCCTGAATTTTGAAAATATCTCATTATGAATATATGACACAGATATGACAACATAACAAAGGCCGCCTGATCCTCAGATCAGACGGCCCCGCCACACCAGCTCCACATTGGAAACGCTCTACCAGCCCAGCACGCGTCTCCACCCGGTTGAAAGTACATTATCTCTAAGAGGGTCAAAGATTTCCATTACCTGATTTTCTTTGAACTTATCCTGTAATGAATGATACCCCTTCTTCAATTTATGCTCCATTTCAGAACAATAAACCGGATAAACCCCATAGAACCTCACGACATTGTCATCCCAGGTTTTCATTTTTGTAAAACTATCCCCGCCCAATACAGGATAATCCAGAACAAACCCGGTCATATCACACTTTGGCCCAATCTGTTTTGAGGGCTCCGCAAGAGGAATAGAGTGACCAACTGAAAGCCAGCTGTTAAATCTCTCGGGAATCCGGGCCAGAAACTTAAGATGCTCAATAGGATAAAACCATTCAGCTTTCTGCATCGCGACTTCATCGGAAACAGGCCAGTATTTTGGCAAAGCCATAACCAGCTCCGCAAACTGCCATTCCTCAGCATCCGAAATATCCTTATTCAGATGCATAGGCTGATTGCTCATACCGGAAGTCACTAAATAATGAAAACGCCTGTCAGAAGTCGCAGGCACGACCATGATATCAATTTGAACAGATGAGCTCTCTACATCATCATAAATAAGCTCGACTGGCCCGATATGTCTTTCGACATGTCCTTCAATCTCTTCAAAATACTTGGATAAAGCTTCTGTGCTTTCACGTTCTTGACGATTTTCATATTGGTGAAGCCCCCCTCCACCGGTCAAAAACTTTGTATCATCAGACGATGCCATAAATACTCTACTCCCCAACAAGGCTGTACGCCGCTACAGCCTGAAAGTACCAGTTATAAAAATAAGCAGATAACCACCCTGAATTTAAGGACTGGTCTCTCATCCTGCTAACTGGCATAACCCCTAAAACACTTGCTAACTCACTGCGTCAGCAACATCGCTATTTCTGCACTCATTCCATTTTTTTTCAAGTGGATAGAATCACTCTTCTGGGGATAACAACAAGTATTCGCAAAATTAGACGGTGAAATCAGGAAATAGACACAACAAAAACAAATTTTTTTGCTGCATAGATAATTTTATCTTAAAAGTAGTGCCGAAGTATTCACAGCATTATTACTATACACCACCCGGGAAGTACTGTTAGAGACAGAATTAATCTGATCAGAATGCAAAATCCCGGAAATAATCTCCAGACTAACGACAAATCCAGCTCCTGGACAGTTACAATCCTGATCGCCCCTCAATCATATAAATACCCCCGTCAATAGCAGTCCTCAAACCCTGCCAGCTCCTTGGCTCTTCCAGTAGCGAAATACCGGCATACTATGCTCAATACTAAAACCGCAGGAAGTATAGGAATAAGGTCCGCACCAGCCTCAACCAGATCCTTCTGCCTCATCCTCAGTGTGTAAATTCCAGCCAACCCGGATGAATTACACCACCGGTCATTACAACCTGCTCGGGCATTCAGTTTCCAGTCACCGTCAAAGGCCCGGTCTAACCAATACATGCTGCACGTGGCTTATACTCTGACTTTCCGACTTTCCCCTCTATCACACTTATCTGTTCCTGCATCTCTGCAATCATATCTTCACATCACTCCGGGATCTCGAATGCAACCAAAGCGCGTCCTGTATCATCGACCCCATCCATCAATGAGACCTGTTTCAGAAATGCAGTCTTCACATGCTGCCAATACACTCACAAGCCAGCTCTTCAACCTCACTCAAAATGACAACACAAACATCATCCGGCAGTATGTTCTGCAAGCAGCTTTTTATCGATCTCATAGACCTGTAATCCATCACTCAGTTTCCCCTTAACATGCGAATCAATTTCGTTACTTGTGCCATCGAGTGGAAAAGTTGCTCGAGTCAACGCAGGTAACGACAAAATTTCATAAGGAAAATCACATCTATAACTTTTTCCAATCTGTTTTTTTTCCGCATTTAGAGCCAAAATTATCTCTGTAGCGGTCGCAATTAGCGAAACAATTGTTTTATTCACCAATTTGTTCACCTTTTATTGGTATTTAAGATGGAAAAGAACAACCGTTATAAGTAGTTCGATAATCATAATTGGAATACGATTCAACTTTCGGAGATAGAACAATGGCTCGAAACGAAAAATCAATTAGTGGTTTAGGCACCTCAGTGAAGGTCCCGACAACCCGCAGCACAACGCGTAAAACATCTACTACAAAATCACGCACTTCATCAACAGCAGCAAAAGCTACTGCAGCGAAAAAAACTGCAGCGAAAAAAGCAGCGACAACAAAAACTGCTGCTAAGAAGGCTGTAGCGAAAAAAGCCCCGGCTAAAACCGCTGCTAAGAAAACTGTAGCGAAAAAAGCCCCGGCTAAAACTGCGGCTAAGAAAACTGTAGCTAAAAAAGCTCCGGCTAAAACTGCAGCTAAGAAAACTGTAGCTAAAAAAGCTCCGGCTAAGACTGCAGCTAAGAAAACTGTAGC
>JBOEGA010000166.1:0-685 GCA_050633205.1 Methyloligellaceae bacterium
CACGACCGACGCCTTTGAGCGTACCAACATAGAAAGTATCCTGCGAACCAAGATAACCAGGATGGTGGGTTTCTATTTCCCCGCAGGCTTCATCGTCTGCCTTCTTTCTCTCCAGGGCCTGAACCTGAGTTTCCGTCAACACGATTCCGTCTTCAGCAACTTTAGCTTCCAAAGCTTTCAGGCGTTTCCTGAAGTTTTCCAGGTCATGCCGCAACCAGATGCCCCGGACTCCGTTGGCCGAGACAAATATTCCTCGCTTGCGAAGCTCATTGCTTACTCTGACCTGCCCATGTGCAGGACACTCAAGGGCATACTCAACAACAGCTTGTTCAATGTCCGGATCGACCCTGTTTTTCAGGTTTGGCTTCTTTCTGCTCTTATCTATCAGAGCTTCAAAACCACCTTCCTCCGCAGCATTGTGGTAGCGATAGAATGTATCCCGGGAGTATCCCATAACCTTGCAGGCTTTGGATATATTCCCAAGTTCCTCTGCCAATGTCAGAAGACCAACTTTATGTTTGATGATTTTTGGAGTAGTGTTCAACATGAGGGTTACCTCTTTGTGTGTTTTAATGGTTAAGGTTCGCACCACCATCAAAACCGGTAAACCTCTCCTTTACAAGAGAGATGTGTCAGATCTTATCTCGACTTATTCAAATCATAAATAAAATTACTGAAAACCCTG
>JBOEGA010000167.1:0-15412 GCA_050633205.1 Methyloligellaceae bacterium
CAGAATTAAAAAGCTGAAGTCCTTTTAATCGAAATACAACTCCAAATCCGTTTTCCGCCTTTTGTATAACGGTATCTGATATTCTCACTGTTACATTATCCAGCTCCCTCTGGATTGCTTTTTCCATCGGTTTAACCATGAAGGTAAGGGAAACCGGCCCCTGACTGATGACAGCATAGGCTATTCCAAGCATAACGAAGAGGACGAATACAAACGCAAGTGAAGTTTTGATGGCAAACATCGCTGAATTGCGAGACACCCGGCCCAGTTTGATGTGAATTGGTTCAGAATCATACCTAACGACATTGCGTCCACCGTTCTTCTGGTTCATGCCATTTGAACCGTTCTGGTGATGCCCGTTATCTGAAGGATATTGTCTCATGCACTTCCAATCCGCCTTATATATGACGGTTCATTTGTTTCGTATAACTAGCGTTCAAATCTAATATAAGGAACAAGCCTATATTGTGGCCTACAAACAGGAAAATATTACTCATTCGGAGGCTGATAACAGAAACATCTGCATATCAGACTTATAGATGAATTCTTCCCCCCGGCCATCACTCTTTTGATATATCGGTATCATAAACAACTCAACTATAAATAGCTGTGGAATTCCTACTTGTTTAAGATGTAGATTATACCAAATGCTCATGCAGGGCTGTACTAATAGGAAATTCCTGAGTATTTGAGACAAGACTGCCTGATGTGTAAAGAATGCAACTTATAATGGTTTGACATTAATTTTATGTTTTACAACCAAATGAAAGAGGTCTCCCATGGTGGAAGAGGGCAATGAAGTTCCGGAGTTTGATCTGGTAGTAAGTGGCGGAAATAACTTGAAATCCTCAGATTTACCAGGGAAACTGACGGTTATCTTTGTATACCCCAAGGATGATACAAGTGGGTGCACTAAAGAATCGATAGCATTTTCCGAACTGCAGGACACATTCAGGGAGGCTGGTGCGGACATCTATGGCTTATCTCCAGATAGCCTGGAAAGCCATGAGAAATTTATATCCAAACATGATCTTAAAGTGCCTTTGCTTGTTGATGAAGAAAAGCTATTAATCAAGGCTCTTGGTGTGTGGGTTGAAAAAAATATGTATGGCCGCCGTTATATGGGCGTGGACAGATCAACCTTTATCATAGATAAAGAAGGAAAAGTTGCCAGAATCTGGCGACGTGTAAAAGTTCCTGGCCATGCAGAAAAAGTGCTTCAGGCGGTTAAGGAACTGAGTGAGTAAGTTTTATTAAATTAATGTCTGAATCTCCCAGCACTCTTATTGAGTATTCTCATGCTATTGTTGCGACACCTGATCTTGATGAGAAGGTCAGGCTGGCAAAGATTGCTGCGCAGCTATGGCATCGACGCAAGTTATCTCTGGGGCTTCGCAGTACAGCATTAAAAATGCCTGACAGGCCGGGGCGCCCGGACAAACCTGAACTATTATCTCCAAAAGAGATGCCGAAGCGTTCGGCCCGCGGAACAAAAGGCAAGATAGCCCTTTTGCATTCACTGGCACATATTGAGCTTAATGCAATTGATATGACCTGGGACCTAATTGGCCGTTTTGGCTGGGCGAATATGCCTTCTACATTTTTTGATAACTGGGTGCGTGTTGGTGTTGAGGAGGCAAAACACTTTGATCTTCTGAAGAACCGTCTAACCGGACTTGGTGCCAGTTATGGTGATCTGCCAGCTCATGACGGGTTATGGCAGACTGCCCAGGACACCGGAGAAGACCTGCTTGCGAGAATAGCTATTGTCCCACTGGTTCTTGAGGCCCGAGGGCTGGATGTCACTCCTGCCATGATTCGAAAAATGACAGAAAGTGGCGATGAGAAGTCAGCATCAATTCTCTCAATCATTTATCGAGACGAAAAAAATCATGTGGCATTTGGTTATAAATGGTTCCGTTATATGTGTGAAAAAGAGGGAAGGGTGCCCGAACCTACATTTCACATGCTTGTCAGGAAATACTTTAAAGGCCATATCAAACCTCCATTCAATGATAAAGCCAGATCTGAAGCAGGGTTAACGCCAGGGTTTTACAAGCCTCTGTCAGCGCTTGGCAGTTACGGCTAGAAAGTCACACACCTCCAAAAGCTTCTTATCAAAGATTTCCATATTAAGATTTTTCTCGAAATCTCATATAATTAATGTTTAAATGCTTTTGCTGCGGGTATTGAAGCCGCTGGCACAGGTAGATGCTGTCAGGTCGGGATATTTCCTGAGGATAACAGTTAAGAAAAACAAATGGGGTAGAGCCCTGAATAAAACCGGAGTGCTGATTAAACATTAATGTGATTTTCCCCAATTCTTATCAATATTTGTATATTTAAAAAATGGACTCCGGGAGGAGACCGTCGACAACTATTGATTGCGTCAAGAGAAAGTCATATTTCTGGCTCACAGAGTTTAGATGCGCAAAAATAATAAAATCGTCTGACATCAAATAAGAACGAAAAGTAACGCTCAGGTTTATAAATAAAACACAACGTTTCAACCTCAAAACTTCAAGGTACAGTTATAATGGTTCCTTCAATAATAGGTACAGACTTAGCAATCACAGGCAATGTAATTTCCAAAGGTGAAATTCAGGTTGAAGGAGAAATTTCAGGCGATATACATTGCTCGTCTCTGATCGTTGGGCCTAATGCTCAGGTGAATGGCGGGGTTCGTGCTGAAGATATCACGATCCACGGAAAAGTAATGGGTTCGGTACACGGTCTGCGTGTGTCTTTGCAGTCGTCATCTTATGTAGAAGGTGATATTTACCATCAGGCTCTTACCATTGAGCAGGGAGCGTTTTTTGAAGGTAAATCAAGACGTTCAGATGATCCTCTTGCTTTAACTCCAGCACACGAAGCTAATGTTACTCCTTTGAAGAGAAACGTATCCAAGTAATATCAAATAAGGCTATCTGAATTGCTGTTTGGATAGCCTTTTTTTATTGGTAGCCATCTGGTGTTCATAGTTAATATAATATACAAGCAGTTGATAAATACGCTCAGTATATTAAGGGGTTGCGCAATATGTTCCTGACAACAAACTTTGATAAGCTATTAATTGCCTGTGCTGTCATCACTATTTCATTTATGAGCTTCTCAACAGAGGCAATCTCAGAAACACTTACTTTTAAAAATCTCTGGAAAAAACATCCACTTAACAACTCAGAATCAGCTCCGGCGAAGATGTTGAAAGATATTGAATTTGGCGGAAAACTGGTTCGTAAGGGTGCTCCAAGTTTTGCTAATCAGTGTGCTATCCGTATGGGGGTTGCTTTACGTGAAGCCGGAGTTACGCTCTCTCAAATTGGAAATCCTCGTGTTTCCTGGTTCCACAAAAAGGATGATATGTTCGTTCTGGTTGCTCAGGATCTGGCTCTGGGGTTGAAAGCCTCTAAAATTGAAGGGCTTGGCCAGCTTGAGAAAGTCAAAGATCCGAAGAACTTCCACAATGAATTATATGGCCGCAAAGGCATCATCTTCTTCAAGGATTACTGGAGAAGAAAAGGAGAAACTACAAATCCAACAGGCGATCATATTGATGTCTGGAACGGATACCGAACAACATCCAAATGGTTGATGGAATGGTTCTCCTGGCTTGGCTACAATGAAAACTATGGAAAATCCAAAGAAATCTGGTTCTGGGAGGTAAAATGAGACCTGTACTTATAATTATTGGCCTGGTACTGGGGGCCCTTCTGGGCGGTTATCTTGCAACAACTTTTGGCGCTGAATATGTAGCTTCAATGGAATATGAAAGCCCAGATGAGCAAGGTGCGGCATATAATATGATGTTTATCGGGGTTGCAGCCGTCTGTGCGCTGGCAGGTTCAATATTAGGGTTTGTTATTGCGCTCGTTGCAGTATCGGAAGACTGACAGGACTTGTCCTCTTTTTATTTGTTGAAAGTTGCGTTATAGCTGCTCACTTGATTCAAGAGAGTAGCTATGAGCATACTATACGCCGCCCTTGGAGGGGCGATTGGAGCCGCAAGCCGGTTCCTTGTAACATCCGCGGCATTCCGTATTATGGGGCCTGGTTTTCCCTGGGGGACAGTTGTCGTTAATGTCGCTGGCTCATTTCTGATGGGTGTACTTATTGTATTTCTTGCCTTGAGATATTCCACTTCGCAGGAATTGAGAATATTTCTGGTTACCGGAATACTTGGCGGGTTTACGACATTCTCAGCCTTCTCTCTTGATTTTGTAACCCTTTTTGAGCAGAAGAACTATGTGCCAGCGGCATGGTATCTTTGCTCCTCTGTCCTGCTTTCCATACTGGCGCTTTTCGTCGGCATGATTATAGCCCGGCAGATCCTTCAATAGGTGATAAAATGACTGGTGTGCAGACCAAAGAAGTCAAAGATGAAGATGATGGCATGCGATTGGACCGATGGTTCAAAACCTATTTTCCAGATATAGGCTTTGGTCATCTCCAGAAAATTCTGAGGAAGGGGCAAGTCCGGGTTGATGGCAGCAGGGCCAAGGCAAGTACTCGCCTTGAGAGCGGTCAGACAATTCGAATTCCTCCGGTTATGCAATCTCCTGTAGAGCCTGTGGAGCGAGCGCCAGACTGGATTTCCCATAAGGATACTGAGTTTGTGCAGAGCCTCGTTATTCACAAGGATGAGGACGTTATTGCCATTAACAAGCCCGCTGGTCTTGCAGTTCAGGGTGGTACAAAGACAGATAAACATCTGGATGGTTTGCTGGAAGGCTTAAAGTTTGAACGGGATGATCGCCCCAAGCTTGTACACAGACTGGATAAGGATACCAGTGGCGTATTGCTTCTTGCCCGCCACAGAAAAGCTGCCACGGCATTGGGCAAAGCTCTTTCTGATCATAAAGCCAGAAAAATATACTGGGCTCTGGTGAATGGTGTCCCCAGATATGATGCTGGCGAAATTAACCGCCCATTGATTAAGCGCGGTGGAATGGGGGATGAGCGGATTCGCGTTGCTGAACGTGATGACCCTGATGCCATGAAAGCCATTACCGAGTATGAGCTTGTGGAAACTGCCGGACAGAAATTCGCCTGGCTGGCGATGATGCCTATTACAGGGAGAACACACCAGCTCAGGGTTCACTCAGTTGCATTAGGTCATCCCATTGTCGGCGATGGAAAATATGGTGGTTCTGATGCTCATCCGGGAGGGGAAATTCCTAAACAGCTGCACCTTCATGCGAGATCCATAGAAATTCCTCACCCTCGCAAGGGAGTGCTTAAGTTACAGGCTAAGATGCCGGGGCATATGGAAAAAACATGGAAACTGCTCAACTTTCCGGAAGAAGCTGGTGAAATAGTTTTTGAAAAATAATTTTTATCCTGCGTCTGACCTTTGTATTTAACACAAAGTTATCTATATGTTTGTACATGGACATCTACAGAAGGTTTTCAAGTATCAAAATTTGGGGTAAGGAACAGTGTCTCGTACAAATTTAGTTAAAAAGGTAATCTTTACGTGCTTTGCGGCCGTTATCTTCATGTCGCCGGTTAATGCAGAAGGGCTTCAGGGCTTCGATGATATTTTTGGGGATATAACAGGCAGTCACAGGAATGATAGTCGTTATAACGAAAAAAGCCCTGATTATCAGTTTGAAGCTCCATACTTTCGTAAAAGAGCTAAAGGCAAAAATACAATAACCGCCAGAGTTGATCTTTCGGATCAGATTATGCAGGTCTTCATTAATGACAGGCTTTGGCAGGAATGGAAAGTGTCTTCAGGTGGAAGAGGGCACAGAACACCTACCGGCAAATATCGCCCAACAAGACTACACGAAGAGTGGTACTCAAGAACTTACTACAATACACCAATGCCACATTCAATTTTCTTTCATCATGGTTATGCAATTCACGCAACAACCTATGTCAGGAGTCTTGGACGTCCAGCTTCTCATGGTTGTGTAAGACTACACCCACAGCATGCAAGAGCACTTTTCAATCTTGTAAACGAGTTTGGAATGCGAAAAACCAGTATTATTATCTCTCAATAACTATATGAGATAACTTCAGGTTAATACACAATTGATTAAGCCACTGGAGTCTAATGGCCTGCCAGTGGCTTTTTTGTGTCGGGTATTCACGAAACGACGTGAAGGCCAGGAGTATTACGTACTTCCATTTTGCCTATTTTAAAGAATGAAATAAGATCGTTAAGTTGCTGTATCTGGTTTGCCATGGTCTGAGAAGCTGCATTACTCTCCTCCACAAGAGCGGCATTCTGTTGTGTCATTCCATCGAGCTGGGTAACAGTGCTATTTATCTGTCCTATACCTGATGCCTGCTCTTTGCTGGCTTCAGCAATCTCCCCAACAATCGATGCCAGATTTTGCACGGACCCCACGATCCCCTCAAGAGATGCGCCGGTTTCATTTACGAGTGTTGATCCATTCCGAACCTCAGTGCCACTTTCTTCCAGTAGTACTGCAATATCTTTTGCAGCTTCTGCTGAGCGTTGTGCCAGTTTTCTTACTTCTGCTGCTACCACCTCAAAACCTTTGCCAGCCTCGCCAGCCCGTGCAGCTTCTACTGCAGCATTCAGCGCGAGTAAATTGATCTGAAAGGCTATTTCATCAATAACGGTAGTGATTTCGGAGATTTTTCCTGAAGACTGCTCTATTCTTTCCATGGCCGTAACTGCGTTTCTTACAATATTAACTCCCTTTTCTGCAGCCGTGTGGGAGTTCTCTGCCAATTTATCTGCCTGAGCGGCATTGCTGGCATTATTCTGTATTGTCTCGCTCATAGCTGAAACTGACCTGGCTGTTTGCTGGAGACTACTTGCCTGTTCTTCAGTTCTTTGAGAAAGGTCATTACTGCCTTCGGAGATTTCTTTTACAGCATGTTCCACTGAATCAGCAGTGGTTTTTATCTGCTCCGTGGTTGTGGAAAGCTTGTCAATCGTATCGTTCAGAGCAATTTTTATTTCCTCGAACATACCTTCGTACTGGCTGTACATTTTTTCTGTCAGGTCACCTCGGGATACCTGCTCAATGACAGTTTTCATCTCGCTGAGTCCGGTATAGGAGATATTGTTTATAGAATTGATACCATTTGCCAGCTCCAGCATAAAGCCTTCCTTGCCTGTAATATCAATCTGTCGGCTAAAGTCTCCGCGAGAGGCAGCATCTGCGGCATCTGTGGCATCCGTAATGATTGAAACCAGTTGCTCCAGAGTATTGTTGTAAGCATCCTTAATTTCATGAAACATGCCATCATAGTTACCCGTCATATTGTGTGACAGGTCACCACGAGCGATTGCCTGGACAGAGCTTCTGATTTCGTTCAGGCCACGGTCTGAAATTTCATTTATTGCATTGATGCCATTCGCCAGCTCAAGCATAAACCCCTGTTTGCCATCAGTGTTAACCCGCGTACCAAAGTTTCCTCGTCCAGCTTCATTTGAGACGTTTGTCGCGTCTTCTATGATATGGGTAAGTTGTTTCAGTGTGTTGTTGAAGGCATATTTGATTTCATCAAACATACCTTCGTAGTTGCCATTGATGCTTTTAGAAAGATCACCGTTCGCGATAGCACTGATTGAGGTGTTAATTTCACTTAGCCCCTGGAGTGAAACCTTATTGATGGTATTCATACCCTGAGCCAACTCCAACAGAAAGCCATCAAGTCCTTCTGTTTTGACCTGAGTTGTGAAGTCTCCGGCAGCGCAGGCTTTTACGACAGTTTGTACTTCCTGCAGTACTTCCTTCTGAAGTTCCTCCTGGTGGCGAGCCAGTGTTACATCCTGTAATTCGACAACTGTTCCCAGGTGCTTTCCATGCTTATTAAAAACCGGGCTACTCGCTATATCGAACTTTCTTGGTCCAATATGGAGGGTTGTTTTATAAGGCTGGGAGAAATTCGAAGAGAGATTTGCAAGTGTGTCTATATTCATTCCAATAAGTTCGGATGAATTGAATGACGGGATCTGTTGCCGGAGATCTCTTTCCGCATCAGACAGAATTCTAATCATAGAAGGGTTTGCCTGAGATATTCTGTTCTCAGGATCAATCATCATGACACCACTGTTTACACTCTCTACGGCAGAGCGCATCTGTATGCCATGATCGACAACACCGGAAAGTTTTTTCAGGGCCCTGATCATTTGCCCAATTTCATCGTTTCCATCTTTTGGCAGTGCGATATCTGTATCATCATTTGACAGGCTGTTCATTACGGCAGCCACTGTTTTTATTGGGCTAGCCAGTTGACGTGTAGCAAAAAATATTGATATTGCAATTAGTATAAGAGCAGATACAGACAGGATAATTATATTGGACAGAGTCCCTGAAGTGAGCTCTTTTTTTGCGTTTTCAGCCAGGCCTTCTCTTCGCTTCTCCTGCTCATTGTAAATTTTCTGAATGCTGTCATTGAGAATACGTGTCATTTTTGTAAGCTGACCGCTTATAGACTCTATTCTTGCAGTCTCTTCATAAATGAAATTGCCTGAAGCCTGATCAAATTTTCCCGCCCTGATAAGCGAGATTGTGTTATTATTTGATGTTTCAAACTGCTGGAAAGCACGCTCCAGATTTTTCGATGAACGAAGCAGAAATTTGACTCTTCTGGATATTTCATTTGGATTAGCTGTGTTTACCTTGCTATCAGCAATGTAGTTATTAGCCAAAAGAAGTTTTCTAAGTTCATTCGTTGAAGCAGAAAAACGAATGAGTAACACTTTGGCGCTATTCCTTGATGCAATAGTAGCCGCAGTAGCATCTGCATCCTGATTTAACAGGCTGTTCTGATGAGAAATAGCTGTTTTACTAATCGCAGAAGTAAGCTTATTTATATTATCCTTAATTTTTGTTGAAGCATTATTTAGTTGTTTTGCTGTCAGATTCAGTTTCTCACGTTCCGAAGATGTTCTTTCAAACAACGAAGTTGTTGCAAAGCCTGAGTACAAATTCAGGATCGCCATGAAAATTATTGGAGTAACAGCGAGAAGTATAACCTTTGCGGCGACCCCGAACCTGAATAGCTTCATGTCTTATGCCTTCTAAATTTTATGAAAAGATCCGGAAAACCGGCTTTATCACTGTATCAGTGTATCAACAATGGCCTGAGTTTTTTTGACAGCCATATAAACATCTGATGGTGTTTTGCCACTTTGTTTCGGGGCGATAACAGTTGGATCAGAAACACCGGAAACCTGTTTTATTGCTCCGACTTCTGCCAGTGAATTGTTGAGTGCATCGAGTACTATGCCAGGAGTGATGCGGCCTGATACTTTCTTTAACAGAACGACACCTCCCGGAATTGCATAATCGGGATTATCTGTCAGCTTTTTCAGTTTCTCAAGGAGAGCCAGAGATTCAAGGTATACATCACTGGGCTTCTTGCCACTTGCAGCAGGTGGCTCATTGATTTCAGAGGTAATTCCCTTTTTTGCCCTAATTGTTTTCAGGTCACCAATGATCGTCTGGGCAAGCTGATATACATCATTTGGCACAGTTTTAGGGATGCCAAGTGAGTCTATGTATGCACCCGCATGAGAGAGATTCATATATACGTCAGTTGGCGTTTTACCCTTAGGCATTGCGACTGCTTCAGGCTTTTTACTACCAAATTTTCCTCTAAGTTTTTGCAGGTCACTTAAGGAGTTATCTACCAGTTCTTTCACATCGTGGGGCTTCACAGCGCGAACAGGAAACGGCTTTAAAGATACAGCAGATTCACCTTTAGCCTCTTTCAGTCTTTGCACTTTCAGGTAAACCTCACGTGCCTTTTGAAATACGTGGCGAGGGCGGCGCGGTGTCAGCTTTAACCGACTTTTTTCCGGAGTGCTGAAATTTGCTTCATGCATGGAGGACAGTTCGGATATAATGTTATCCGTACTTTGAAATACATGGCTCGGCGTAATTTCTTCTGCAGTAACAGGTGAAGGTAGAGATAAAAGTAAGACAGCAGAGCTTACACCGGCAAAAGCCAGAGCATTGACGTAGTTCTTCATAGGATTCCCCTTGCATTGTAAATGGCATCCTATGAACTCCCCAGTTCCCGACACAGGATACTTTGGAAGTTATCTATACTGAATATATATTGAAATAGATTTAAAATGTCAGAAAATACGAGAACCGGCCAGTATCGTTACTGACCGGAACCGAAGGGAGGATTGTATTAAGTTCTAGTACCCATGTCCATGACGGTAGTATTTTTTATGGCCATGGTATTTTTTGTAACGGTAGTGTTTTCTATAACCGCGATGTCTGTAGTAAGGTTTTGTATAATAACCCCAGCCCCACTTTCTGCAATGTCTATTGCCATAGCTGTCATATCTCCACTTGTAACATTTCTTATAGCGGAATTTATAGCAGTATTTGTAACCATGGCGATATCTCCATTTGTAGCAACGGCCATGATGGCTTACTTTCTCAATCAAATTTGTGATGTCAGTTGCCGGAGATTTAAAAGGTTGAACTGCTTGAGCTGAGCCAAAGCTGAGCATCCCAAGCAGTCCTGCAGTTAACACTGCGATTACTAATCTGGACAATTTCATATACAACTCCTGTTTGTATTATTTGTAATCACTTACATGTACAAATACACATTAGTTCAGAAGTTTATTCCTTGTTTTTCAAAAAAATAATTATTGTCTAACTGGGAAGAGGGGCGTGTCTGACAGATTCCAAGAAGATATTGTAGAGAAAATAAAGTTTACCTGAGATTGATCTGGATAATTTTTCCTGCTTCGCAAGACTTAAAACTGCCTAACTTTATTAGCTGATACTTTAGTTTTATGCGCACGACAAGGGATGATTATTTATCGAAAAACGTTATGTTAGTTCGAAGGTTACATAATTTTCTCCACATTTCTTCAAATAATTGCCTTCATAGGTTCTTAGTCTGTACACCTCATCATACAATAAATAAAAGAAATGAGTGTCCGGCAATGTCTTCTTTTGCACGACCTATCGTTATAATTCTCATAGTTCTGCTTACCGGAACATCTGGTCCGGCAGAAGCCTTTCATGCAAGCTTAAAGATATCTGAAACTCTCTCCCGGGAAACGGGAAAAATTACACGCTCTTTTTTGTCTGAGGCTCAATCCTCCAACCTGCTCAGCTATTCAATAGATCTTGGAGTGTGGAGAAAGCGTGAAGATGCACTTCAGCATATTGCGGAGATGAAGAGAAATCATCCGGTTTTAAAAAAGTATAAATTCTATCTAAAGCAGCTGGACTTTAATCACTGGGGCACAGGTATCGTGCACAGAATACGTATAGGATATATGAAGACCCAAAAAGAGGCGGATATTGTTTGTGGGAACCTTCTTGAGGATGGTTACCAGAAAAAATGCCAGACACAATTTGATCCTGGCTAAAATGGTGCCAGGCTTTCAAACTCAAGTTTTTTATTCGAAACAGGATGTCGTATAGCAAGATATTGTGCATGTAACATAAGACGGGGGGAAGCCATAAAGGCTTCATCATGAGCGTAAATATTGTCACCCAGTACAGGGTGTCCCAATGTAACCATATGCAGGCGGAGCTGATGAGAGCGTCCTGTTATGGGCATTAGCTTCACTCTTGTGCAATTTTTATTTTTATTTCGGTCCAAAACTTCCCAGTCAGTTACCGCTTTCTTGCCCCTTTCATGATCGACCATCTGTTTGGGGCGGTTAGGCCAGTCACATATCAGCGGCAAATCAACTGTACCCTTATTCTTTTCAGGAAAACCAAATATTTCAGCAATATACAGCTTTGTTGTCTGCCTTTTTTCAAATTGCATGCTCAGCCTGGCCAAAGCAGGTTTGTTTAAGGCAAGTATGATAACACCAGATGTATCCATATCCAGCCGATGTACAACTCTTGCGTCAGGACGGTGCTCCAAAGCGCGACTTTCCAGGCAGTCTGAATGTTCCTTTAGTTTTCCAGCAACGGTCAACAAGCCAGCCGGCTTGTCAAGAACCAGCATATCCTCATCTTCATACAGAATTGAAATATAAGGCTCTTTAGGGGGATTGTAGGAAAATGGCCGGGGCGCGGCTGTTAAATGGTAAGTCATGCACTTTTAATTGATGTTATTGCGACCAATGTTATATGCCATCAACATGGAAATATTGATAGTCTTAACACTGGAAAAAGTATCAGGAAGGGCTGCTCGTGAGAAATGCACATTCTTCAACAGTAGATGATATGGGGTATTTCATACCCTCAATGCCAATACCACTGACAGTCAGAGATGAAGCGGACCGACCGAAATTCAGGCAAAGGATGTCTTTTCTGCAGAAAGTAATGAAGAATCCTCTTGAGACATTTGCCACCGTTCATTTTGAGAACCCGGTAACAATCAGCAAGTTTAATCGCTCAACCAATGTAATAATGAATGACGTTAAGCTGATCCGCCATTGCTTTCTTGATAATGTGAATAATTATAAACACTCGTTTGTTAGACAAAGTCTGCTAAAGCCTGTTCTGGGTGATGGATTGCTTACAATAGAGGGGGAACCCTGGAAAAAGAGCCGAAAGGTTATTGCCCCCATTTTTATTCCAAGGAACGTGAATGGTTTTGCTGATATAATGAAGCGTACCTGTGTGGATTATCTTGATAATCTGCGTGTAGGTGAAGATATCACTATGGTATCTTCCAAAATGTCAGAGCTTACCTATCTGATTTTATCCGAAACGCTCTTTTCAGGCGAGATTAATGAAGATGCTGATGATATGCTTAAGGAGGTTGCATATCTTCTGGATAATATCGGACGTCCCGGAATTATGGATATGCTACGTGTGCCATTATGGGTGCCGCGCCTCACCAAGCTTACGGCTTTGAGGTCTATATATAAATTCAGGAAAATTATTGCCAAAACTATTCGAAAGCGCAAGCAGGCGATAGCAGAAGGCAGGGATGTGCCTGAAGACTTTCTAACTCTGCTGTTGAATGCCGAAGCTGACGGCAACAGGCTTTCACTCAAGTCGGTTGAAGATAATATCCTTACATTTATTGCAGCAGGACATGAGACCACAGCACGGGCGGTTACATGGAACCTTTACCTTTTATCCAAATCAGAAAGGTTCAGAGAGCGCGTGGAAGCCGAGATTGATGCTTTTGATATGGAGGCCGTTTCTCCGTCAGAATGGATTAATCACCTTCCATGGACTACGGCCTGTTTTGAAGAAACGATGCGTCTGTACCCACCGGCAGCAATGATAACACGTGCTGCTGTTGATGATGATGAATTTGAAGGTTACAAGATTCCGAAAGGTTCCCAAATTATACTCGCTCCCTGGATATTACACCGCCACCACACATTATGGGAGCATCCTGAACGGTTTGATCCTGAGCGCTTTTTTGGAGAGAACCGGGATAAAATTGACCGGTTTGCCTACCTTCCATTCGGGGTTGGTCCTAGAGTGTGTATTGGAGCCCGGTTTGCCATGCAGGAAGGTGTGATAATCATGGCTATGCTGCTTAAGCATTACCGCTTCGATTATGCTGGTAAAGCTCCACCATGGCCTGTGCTGAAGATTACATTGCAGCCGGATAATGAGATGCCAATGAAAGTTACACAACGCAAATAAAATAAAAACCGCGATATAAGATATCTTATATCGCGGTTTCCGGTTATGTCAGATTATCTGAGATGATTAGCGGCAGCGCCCAATCTTTTCTCTTTTTATTACTTCACCAAAGCGGTTAATTCTAAAGCGCAGAAGCGTTCCTTTGCGGCAACCTTCGACAAAGATACCTGCTTCATCAAGCTTTCTTTCCTGTCTGAATTCTTTCAGTACCTGAGAAAGGCGTGGCGGGGGTGTACATCTTCCAATTACTGTCTGGCGAACTGTTTCTCCGTAAGCATCCAGGTAATACCTGATCTTCTCCAGCCTGTAACAGGCCGTAGCGACAAAGCCCCGTCTTCCTTCTTTTTCTACTTTAATGCGATTTGCACCACGTTTCTGCAGAAGAGAAACAAGTTGACTGCGCTTGAGGGGAGGGCGGCAATCGCCGATTACGCTGCTATCAACGATATCGCCGTAACGGTTTATGCGAAGAGACATGCGTGTATTGCCACGACACGCTTCTGCGCCATAGCCAGGCAGTCTGCGATCTGTAACTCTGATTCTGTCGAAACCGCGCTTTTCCAGGATAAGATCAATTGATGATGGATCGATCGGAGGTGTACAGCGGCCAATTCTTCTTTCACGTCTGATTGTGCCACGTCTGCTAACAGTTACTCTATATTTCGTTCCGCGACGACAAGCTTCAACTATGTATCCGCGACCATTTCTACCGCCACGCTCTATAAGTCGTACGCGGTTATAGCCTTCATCTCTCATCATCAGGCGGACTTCGGAAAAGTCAGCTCCTCTACGGCAGCGGCCTATGTTTTTAGTCCGAAGTGTTTTACCAAAGCGGTCAATAACGAGAATTGATTTTCTGCCTCTTTCACAAACCCGAACGAGATAGTTTCCTTCACGACCTTCAGTTGCATCAATACGGGAATAGCCGTCACGACGAAGGCGGCTGATAATTTCTTCAAGTGAAACTTCAACTGCGCAAGTGCCTATTTTAGAACCTCTGGAAATTCTCATGCCCAGTTTCTTGACAGAGACTTTATACTTGTCAGGTCCCAGACAGGCTTCTGCCCTGATTTTAAGGAATGATTTTTTCACAATTCTGATTTGAGAATAGCCAGCCCGACGAAGACGGCGAACGACATCATTACTGCTACCTCCGATCTCAACATTAAGTTGAGCAGGTATCAGGCTGGAATTATTATGGTTATTAAGCTGAATATTTTTAAAAGGTGAAGAAATAGCGGGTGTGGCAAGAAGTAACGCTGACATTATTATGAAAAACAACGCCCTGCCAGATCTGGTAATTAACATTATGTATTATCCCCAGTAGTTGGTTATTGGTTTTACAACTCATGTACATCTCTGTACGACTCCATACATACTCTTTGTGACACTATTTGTATGACGGTGCCAGAGTACATCCCGAATTAGTTGGCTTCATGGAAAGCTGTTCACAAATTTATTTGATTAACACGCGTAACAACGTATAATTGCGGGAAAAATGGCTTCGATATACTTTGGAGGGGTTATTTAAAGGCAGAACTCAGCAGTTTAGATGCTGTTGTATAGGAAATACTATTTGTATGGATGGCTGGGGCGGCAGGATTCGAACCTGCGAATGGCGACACCAAAAGCCGCTGCCTTACCACTTGGCCACGCCCCACTATCCAATCCACGAATTCGGCCCTGTCCAACGCGGCAGACCTATATCAAGGAACTTATGAAAACTCCGTGAGTCGCGGCGGAACATAGTCGTTCAAGCGTCACAGTTCAATCGTCGAATTTGCACTTTTCACCGCTTGCGGGCGTGAAGGTGCAGCGTTATAACCCTCCGGCTTTGGCGGAGTGTGGCGCAGCCTGGTAGCGCACCTCGTTCGGGA
>JBOEGA010000168.1:0-7692 GCA_050633205.1 Methyloligellaceae bacterium
CCGCCATAGTGCCAACGATCAAAACGCGAGTTTCCTGAAAGCAGTGTTTTTTGATAGGCCGCGAGTGCCTGCCCAGCGTATGTAATGATGGAGGGGCATTAAATGCGTCTTTGAACAGCTTTTGATATTCAGGCATCCAGCCCAGTTTTGTTACTGCAAAGCCGGGGGAAGGACTGGCCATTTCATCATGAGCGGTTAAAGGAAGAATGAACTGAGTTTCCAGAGAGGTTTCTCTGCCATCATGATGAAGGCGTGCAAAATACATCACATTAAGCAGGGAAGGAGTATTGCGTCTGTTTTTTTGCTCTTTAAATCCCGGGGAAGTGATAAAACCATTTTCGGTAAAAGCTTCTTTGGGTTTGTGGCAGGTCGCACAGGAGATGCTGCCATCCCGGGATAGTGCTTTTTCAAAAAACAGCTTTCTGCCCAGTTTGATAATTGCGGGGGTGAGTTCCTGATACTGATCAGGTTTCAGTGGCGGCAGGCCAAGTGGGGGATTTTTTAATCTCTCTATAGCAATCTCAGTTTTGTTACTTTTTTGAGCAATCGCCACCAGAGGAATGGCAAGAGAAAACAGAATCAGAACGCAGATCTGCCATAGCTTCATAATCTTCGCTTTCATATATTAAAACAGTAAATACTATCCACATGATTATACGGGCATATTGCTCAAAAAATTCCATTGGGAACAGGAAAATCTTTTTTCGCAAGGCATATGATGTATACAGACCCTGTAATTTTATTGTTATTTTCCAATAAACAGAAATGAAGGGCAATGTGATGCGTATCTTTGGTTACGAAATATCGCAAATTGAAGTGGCAATAGCGGCTGCTGTTAGCCTGCTTTTTATAATGTTTTTTCTGACAAGACTGCCAAAATGGGCGCGAGTGACGACATTAAGTCTGACACTCATTATTGGTAGCATTGTCTTCTTTTCCAAAATTGACAGTCCATCCCGGAAGCCGGTTGAGATGGCAAAGAAGGAAGCTGCTCGTGAGAGCCTTGCTGCTGGTGAAGATGAAAAAGCAGCTGTTCGCAGTTTTGAAGAAGCACCTGCACCAATAGCAACTCCTGTCAAAGAGGAGAAGTTTGAATCGATCGAGGTTCTTTATGGCACTGATCGAACAATGGTTCAGGATGTTAAACGTGTTCGATTTGGTGATGGCAGGGCCAGGCAGCTTAATCTCGGCAATGCTATGGTTACAGTTCCCAAGAAGACGCATAAAACTGGTGAGATTGAGCGCCCATACCAGTTTAATTTTCTCTTTATTAAGTACACAGCTAAAGAGGATCCCGAGCATCATTTTACGATTCATAAAATCGGAACACTGACAAAAGAGGAATTTACGAATATTGCCAGGCAGAAGCTGAGCAAGTCATCCCGCTTTAAAGACCAGGCTTTTGTATTTATTCACGGCTATAATGTTTCATTCGATGCCGCTTTATACCGAACGGCACAAATGGCATATGACCTTGGTTTTGATGGTGTTCCCTATATGTATAGCTGGCCTTCTGTAGGAGGGCTTACCAACTATGAATATGACCAAAACAGTTCCCAGCAGTCCAGACCTTATCTTAAAGAGTTTCTGGATATCGTTACGAAAGAGACTGGTGCAAAAGAGGTGCATATCATTGCTCACAGCATGGGTAATGTCCCAACCATGGAGGTGCTGAGGGATCTGCGCCTGCGTCCTGATGCTGAGCGGGTTTCCAATATTAATGAAGTTATTCTGGCTGCTCCTGATATTGACAGGGATGTCTTTATCAATCTTGCAAAAGAGATTAAAGGGTTGAGCAAAGGAATTACATTATACGTATCTTCGGCTGATCTGGCTATGAAGGCTTCCAGAGCCTATTCAGGAACAATACGTGCTGGAGATGTGCCTGATGAGGGACCGATAATAATAGATGGCATAGACACTATTGATGTTACGAAGTTGAGCACTTCAATGTTCTACTCTTTGAACCATGCGCTTTACGCTGACAGCAGTAAGATACTGGTAGATATTACGAAGATTATGCAGGACAGGATACGTCCGCCAGATTCGAGATCAAACCAGATAACCCGTGTCGATGGCACAGGGGGAGCCGTTTTCTGGCGCTATAATAACTGATCGGAAAAAGGGTGGTCTTTCGCAGACCGCCCTTTTTTCTGACTTGTAGATCTGGTTTATTCAGACATCAGTAGGTCATTACCGGATCAAGCTCTTTGGCGCTTGCAACCCATTTTTCAACCTGGGCAACTCCGGGAACCTGACGCACCATTTTCTTCTTGCGCTTCTCATTTGCTTCACACATGGCTTTATGAAGATTCTCGGGCTTTCTTTTGCGCAGTTCTTTTACTGTGTCAACACCAGCGACTTCCAGAAGTTCGGAATACTCTTTGGCAACTCCTTTAACACGCATCAGATCTGCCATGTTTGCCCATTTCAGGATCAGAGTTTCTTCAATACCAACTTCTTTGGCCAGGTCCTTGCGACCCTTCTTTTTGGCTGCACGATCCAGCAACTGGCCGGTATTTATTATACCAGCACCCTCGAGAACCTTTTTGTATTTGGTTCCGATGCCTTCAATTGTATCTATTTTGTAGCTCATTAGTCATCTCCTCTATTTATTAGATGAAGTTGTCTGTGTGACAGTTTAGTACAATCGACCCGAGAAAATAATCTTGACAGTTTACAACAATTGACTCAAGCCGGGAATCGAATTTGCTATATTTTTTACTGCGTCCTCACCAATTTTTTCTTTTGCAAAGTTGAGTATTTCTTTTCCTGCCCCCTGCGCCTGATCGATGCTTAACCCCTGACTTTGCAGTTTGGATAAAGTGCTCATAAGATCTTCATTGCCTGTAAGAGCACCAATCGCACCGGAAAGCATTCCGCCCAGCCCTGAGCTGTTTTCGCTGGATCCTGCCTTTTCCATCAGCTCACTAACCCCAGGCACAACCGAGATAAGTGATTGAAGCTCATCGCCTGAGAGTTTGTCTTTGAAGAGATTAAAGACAATTCCAAGAACGTTTTCGGCAGTGGTTGCATCTATCCCGATATTTGCAACCAGGCGATCAATAAGCTCTTTCATTAGTAGTCGTCCTTTACATTCCGGTTATTAATTCCTGCAACCTATATAGAAACAGATATTAGAAATACAATAAAGCCCTGTTATTGTGGGATAATGACAGAAATACGACGGCTGTATTTGCTTATGTCATGTATCATCTCTAAAGTGACTGTCAGAAGATTCTCTGTGTGGGGCTTGTGAAAGGGATGAAACAATGAGTGAAGAGAACAGCATTTATATTGGCTCAAGCAGCAAAAAAGAAACACTACAACTCAAGCTTGCAAACCGCCATGGTCTGATTGCCGGTGCAACTGGAACTGGTAAAACAGTTTCCCTGCAGATACTGGCAGAAGGCTTTTCCAAACAGGGTGTGCCAGTTTTCTGCGCAGATGTGAAGGGTGATCTATCTGGTATTGCAGCGGCAGGGGAGACTAAGGATTTCCTTGAAAAAAGGGCGAAAGATATAGGGTTTGAGGGGTATGAGTATGAAGCGTTTCCCGTTGTTTTCTGGGATCTGTTCGGGGAACAGGGACACCCTGTCCGTACTACTATAGATGAGATGGGGCCGCTTCTGTTATCCCGCTTGCTGGACCTTAATGAAACCCAGGAAGGTGTCATCAATATCGCTTTCAGAGTTGCTGATGAGGAGAGCTTACCTCTGCTTGATCTGAAGGATCTTCGCGCATTACTTGTAAACATTTCTGAAAGGTCAGGAGAGCTCTCTGCTGAATATGGCAACGTATCCAAAAGTTCTGTTGGTGCAATTCAACGCAGACTGCTTGTTCTGGAAGAGCAAGGTGGTGAGAAATTTTTTGGAGAACCCGGGCTGGATATAAATAACTTTATGCGCAAAACGCCTAACGGGGAAGGCGTTGTTAATATTCTGGCTGCAGATAAACTGATGCGTTCTCCACGTCTTTATGGAACTTTTCTGTTATGGTTATTGTCAGAGCTATTTGAGGAAATGCCGGAGGTGGGGGATCCTGATAAGCCAAACCTTGTGTTCTTTTTTGATGAGGCCCACCTGTTGTTTGATGAAGCTCCCAAGGCACTCCTTGAAAAGGTTGAGCAGGTTGTAAGACTTATTCGTTCGAAAGGAGTTGGGGTGTATTTTGTTACACAGAACCCACTTGATGTTCCTGATACTGTTTCCAGCCAGCTTGGTAACCGAATACAACATGCCCTTCGTGCTTTTACACCACGGGAGCAGAGAGCTGTGCGTGCTGCTGCAGAAACCTTCAGACAGAACCCGGAACTCGATACCAGTGCCGTCATTATGGAGCTGGGAGTTGGTGAAGCCCTTGTTTCGACACTGGAAAAGAAAGGGATGCCTTCTATAGTACAGCGAACACTTATTCGACCGCCAGGATCACGGCTTGGACCACTGACACCAGAAGAGCGTCAGCAGATCATAAAAAACAGCCCCCTTTATAATGTCTATGAGCAGGAAGTTGATCGGGAGTCGGCATATGAGATGCTGAAGAAGCGTAAGGCAGAACTGGAAGCTAAAAAAGAGAGCCAACTTGATGAGTATGGCGAGTATGAACGGCATGGCTCATTCAGAGTTCCACGTTCACGCACGCCGTCATCAGGAAGGCGCAGAAGACGGCGTCCAGCTTCAAGGCGGCAGACTGCTACAGAGGCCTTTACAAAATCAGTTATGCGCTCTCTTGGTACGGCACTTGGCCGAACTCTCGGCCGGATGCTGGGTGGCAGATAAATACTAATTCTCAATATTGAAGAAGCGTACAAATGGCTGATATTTTTATCAGCCATTTTTTTTGTAATTAATAGTCATTTGCAACCGTATACGTAATAACCACAGGTAATGGCGGTCCATATATTCTGATATAGTGCAAAATGATAAATTCATAATGGATTTTGAATACATCCGGTTAAATAAAACTGGTGAATATCGCTATAAATATTGCCTGATATAAAGATATGCTATTGAATAAATGTGGTATAGCAATGTATCAATGTAACCGGACGTAACTATTGATTTCTTCATTTCTTGTATTTGAAAAAATATTGCAATCATCAAACTTATGGGTGGGGATGTGACTGCGAATACGAACTATAAAGTGGCATTTGAGATGACACAGTTACTGTGTGGATTTTCAAATGACATTGATCGATGGCATGAGGTTATTGATCTGTTAAAAACTGAATTATCTGCCAGAGCAGTGCAACTTACATTTGTGTGTACTCGCAACAAAAAAACTGTTCTGGATATTGAAAGCGGTAATACTGAGATTCCTTTGCTAAACTGGGTAAGCCTTAATGAAGCTGCAATCAAAGAGGCTGTAACTCTATCAGAGACGAACGGAGATTATAAAAGTATTAATTTGTCATTTGCTTTGACCGACAGGGAGTGGGGGAGTAGCTATCCTGTTGTCAGGCAGGCTCACGGGCCAAAGGATATTGAACATGCCTTTGTTGCTGCATCAGTATGTCCTGAAGAGAATTTTACGGCGCTTTTGGGAGTGCTTCGTGATGAAACGCAGGGGGAGTTTACTGAAAATGAGCTTGCACTGCTGGAACTTGTAAGGAAAGGGCTCCATCAGGCATTTTATTCTTATGCCAGAGATTACCAGAATTATATGAAGCTTGGATCAATGCATGGGATGATCAATCGGGCATCATTGGGTTTGTTTGTCGTTGACCCTTCTGGTCACTTTCTGGTGTCCAACCAGAAGGCGAGAAATATCATTGATGAAGATACACTATTTGGCATTTGCCGAAACGGGTATCTGAAAGTTCATGACAGAGATATACATAATCAATTAAAGGATTGTATCGGGCATATTTCTGGAAAGACTGACCGTTCAAATAATGGCGGTGGAAGTCACGAAACGTATATTCGGGTGAACTCGGAGACGGACAGTAAGGGCTATCTTCTGATCGTTAGTCCTGTCGATAACAGTAATGAGGCAAGTGGTGTATATGCTGAAGATATCAGCAAACTCGCGCTTATACAGGTTATTGATTTAACAGAGACATGGGCGGTGGATTCTCACACACTGCGAAACGTTCTCGATATTACTGTAACAGAAGCTACTGTGCTGAAATATCTTTCCGAAGGGGCATCTCTTCGTGAAATAGCAAAAATGCAGCGCCGTTCCTACCATACAATACGAAACCATGTTCAGAAAGTTATGAACAAAACAGGGATGCACCGTCAGGCAGATCTTATGCTGCTGGTCCACTCAATTGCTCTTGCGGGCATTGCCCGCGGAGAATATGAGCTACAGCGCGAAAGCTCCTGACAAGGCAAAGCAACCCTCGTGGGGTCTATTGAGGGTTGCTTTGTTTGAGTATAAGTTGCTAACTGTATAATTAGGAATATAATCCTATATTAACTCTATCCTGATATACAGATGCTGCCAGTAAACAGTTCACAGGAGTTTGGCAGTGTTGAATATTTATGGTCAGATGTATCATAACTTTATCCTGAAGCGCTCGGTGCGCACCAGTGTCATTCATGTTGTTGCCAGCAGTTTTCAGCTGGAAGAATCCCAGATTTTAAGTCCCACACGGCTTCAGTCCAATATTGCGCTGGCCAGACAAACGGCTATGTATCTTGCTCATACCGGTTTTGGCCTGTCTCAATATGAGGTTGCCAATCTCTTTCATCGAGACCGGAAGACTGTAGCTCATGCCTGTATGATAATAGAAGATCTGCGTGATGCAGCTGAGTTTGATCTGAGACTAGCTGTGATGGAAGATGCAGCGCTTTGCCTTCATAAGGCTTCTCTTTATGAGGGGAGAGCAGCATGAAGACAAAAGATGATATCGAACGTAAAGCGCGTGCAATATTACGAAAGCTATCAAAGTCGGGAACAATATTGTTGCCTGTGATAGGGGAGGCTGGAGAGTTTGGAGTGTACAGCTCTTCTGTTCCTGGAGGTAAAGCACGGATAAAAGTTTCCTCGGAATTTGTTCGGGCTTTTTTGACCAGAGACTGGCTCGAAAAAGTTCGTGATGGTTATGTAATTTCAGATGCCGGACATTCCTGGTTGAAAAGACTGGAGAGTGGTGCGGACCCATTCAGGGGGCAGCATCAGGTGATTGCCCCGGATACAATTGAAACTTCAAATGGGATCACAAGCCGGGTCAAAATCAATCATATGGAGTCGCCGCTTGAATGGTTGTCGAGAAGAAAAGACAAAAAGGGAAAACCCCTTATCAATAATATTCAATATAAAGCCGGTGACAGGCTTCGTAACGACTTTACCTTCGCAGGGCTTTCTCCTCGCATAACAGCTAACTGGTCTGCTGTCAGCCGGGCTGCACCCAAGCGTAAACATGGCGGGCAGCAACCTGTTGAGACTGATATGCAGGAGAATGTAATAGAGGCAAAAGAGCGCTTCAGGAAAGCGCTTGATTTCATAGGTCCGGAGATGTCAGGTATAGTGGTTGATGTCTGTTGCCATCTTAAGGGGCTTGAAGAAACTGAAAAATCCAGAGGATGGCCCAGACGATCAGGTAAGGTCGTGTTGCAGATAGCGCTAACCAGACTTGCCCGTTATTATGGGCTGGAGGGTATTAGCGGGAATTCATATGCGAAAATGCAGCATAGCGGTAGCGAAGATTATCGCCCGGAAATATAAAGTGAATAAGTCGAGATAAGA
>JBOEGA010000169.1:0-22607 GCA_050633205.1 Methyloligellaceae bacterium
AAAAAGAAACTCTCCCTTTTGGCCTCTGGAACTCTCCTGTAACAACGGACCTTGTTGCCGGCAAGACGTTGCGTTTTGGTGGTGTACAGTCTAATGGGGGGTATCTTTACTGGAATGAGGCGAGACCCTTTGAGAAGGGGCGCAGTGTAATTGTTCGCTTCCTACCTGAAGGAGAGGTTGAGGATGTGTTACCTTCTCCATTTTCTGCCCGTTCCCGAGTGCACGAATATGGGGGTGGTGAGTTTATTGTCTGTGATGGTGTTGTGTTTTTTGTAAATGCAGAGGATCAGGATGTTTATCGAATGGTGCCGGGGCAGGCGCCTGTACGTATTACGGATCATCCTGAAATGCGCTTCGCTGATATGGCTTATGACAAGAGTTTTGACCGATTAATTGCAGTTGCGGAAAAGCATGATGATGTGGTCCATCATCCGGAGAATCTGCTCGTTTCTATCAGTATGGATGGCGTTATTGATGTTCTGGATGAGGGACATGATTTTTACGGGTTTCCACGTGTGGATGATGAGTGTTCCCAGCTTGCCTGGATTGCATGGGATTTGCCGCATATGCCATGGGATAATGCCGGGCTTTTTCTGGCAGACTTTCTGGAAGACGGCTCCGTTGGTGAGCCACGGTTTATTGCCGGGGGCTATGAAACAGCGGTATTTCAGCCAGAATGGGGGCCGGATGGCAGGCTTTATTATGTTTCGGATGAGTCTGGTATTGGCAATCTTTATGCTTTTGACGGGGAGGTTGCCGAGAGTATCTGTTTTTCTCCTGCGGAGTTTGGGCGGCCTTTGTGGTCTCTGGGAACACGGTCCTATGTATTTACAGATGAGAAAACATTAATTGCGGCCAGTCTGAAGGATGGCAACCTTGAGGTTGTTCAGGTTGATCTGGATAGTGGTGATGTTTCGGTGATTGATACTTTGCTGAGGTCTCTGGATCATGTGGTGCTTGTTGAAGACAAAGTGTACGGGCTTGGTTCTTATGATGGTGTGCCGCCGGGAGTTGTACGTCTTGAGGCTGGTGTGAGTGTTGTCCGTTCCAGCTCTGAGCTTGATCTGGATGCGCAGGATATTTCTGTGGGGCAGGTGTTGAGGATGCCGTCGTCTGTTGAAGATGAAGAAATATTCGGAATTTTTTATCCTCCTGCAAGTGCGGGATATGTAGCACCTGAGGGTGATAAGCCACCTCTGATTGTTCTTGTGCATGGCGGACCTACAGGTTTTGCAGATCGTGGGTTCAAGCTTAAAGTGCAGTACTGGACGAGCCGCGGGTTTGCAGTTTTTGATCTGGATTATTCGGGTAGTTATGGTTACGGGCGGGACTATATGGAGCGGTTGAACGGGCAGTGGGGTGTCCGTGATGTTCAGGATGTGAAGTCTGCGCTGAACTATCTGGTCTCTCAGGATATGGTGAATGAGGGAGCTTTGTTTATTTCCGGTGGCAGTGCCGGTGGTTTTACAGTGTTGCTTTCTCTGGCGGAGCTTGATGATTTTGCTGGTGGTGCCTGTTCCTATGGCGTTGCAGATCTTGTTCACCTGCAGGATTGTACGCATAAGTTTGAAGGCGGATATCTGTTCGGGCTGATGGGAGTAGAAGCCCCCGAGGACTGGTCTGATTATGACAAGACTGTTTTTATAGAACGATCACCAACGACCAAGGCGCATAAGATTTCCAAGCCTGTGATATTGTTTCAGGGGCTTGATGACAAGGTTGTTCCTCCGGAACAGACCCGGAATATGGTGGAAACACTGAAGAAGAATGGCCGGTCTGTCGTATCTATGGAGTTTCCCGGTGAAGGGCATGGTTTCAGGGCTGCGGAAACAGTCAAGACAGTGCTTGAAGCGGAATATCGGTTTTATCTGACCCAGATGAAACTTATTTAGGGTATTCGCTGTTCATAAGTTGGGTGAATATCGGATGGAACCGGATAATTGGGTCGCGTTTGACGTGAATCCTGTTAACTTATTCCTATGTCCGCTTCATTAAACATAGCATCAGAGTCTGCGCAGTCAGTCATTTCTCACGTGTACAAGGATTTATCCGAGAGCCGTGAAGATTATGAAATTATTCGCAAGTCTCTGGAGTATCTGACTGAGCACTGGAAAGATCTTCCAAGCTTTGATGTTATTGCTGATCATTTTGGTATCAGTGCTTCAGACTTTAATTCGCTGTTCAAGCGCTGGGCCGCTATGACGCCGGTTGATTTTTTTCAATCTGTTACGCTTGACCATGCCAAGGATATGCTGAGTGGTTCTGCAGATCTGCTGGAACTTACTGATGTTCTGGGGCTTTCAGGGCCGACAAGAATGCATGATCTGTTGATTTCTCATGAAGCGATGACGCCTAAAGATCTTAAAAAGGCCGGGCGCAAGCTGGAAATTCGTTACGGATTTCATGACTGTCCTTTTGGTATTGCTCTTATTCTGTCTACAGATTACGGGATATGCGGGCTTGGTTTCTGTGATGATGCCGAGGATCAGGCCTCTTTGCTTGAAGACATGAAGGGGCGCTGGGCACAGGCCAGTTATGATGAAGCCCAGAGTGAAACTGAAGAAATTGCGAGACATTTATTTGCGCCCTATGGCGAGCTTCTTGAACAGCCGGTCAAGATTGCACTTATCGGGACGGATTTTGAGATTAAAGTCTGGGAAGCATTATTGAAGGTTCCTGCGGGCAGGGCTGTTACATATTCAGATCTTGCGGAGCATATTGGAAGTCCGGGCTCTCACAGAGCTGTAGGTGCTGCTGTTGGCCGAAATCCTATATCGCTTGTTGTTCCGTGTCACAGAGTTCTGCGCAAGGATGCAACGCTTGGTGGTTACCACTGGGGGCTTACGCGCAAGCAGGCAATGATTGGCTGGGAAGCCGGGAAGCTTAAGGCAGAGTTTGAAGATTGATATTATTTATCAACGACTTCGCCTAGTTGTAGTGTTATTGCTTTTTCCATAAACTGCAGGGAAGTTGGGCGTAGTTTAAAAATTTTATGTACGACCCGGTCAACATCTTCTGAATAGAATGGCTTGTAGAGCAAGTCCACAACCCCGTAACTCAGGATATTTGGATCAAAATCCATTTCCTTATTGCCAGTCATCAATATGGTTTTAGGGGCAATATCCATTTCGGAGAGGGTTTTCAGGATTGATACAGCCTCTTCGCCATCATTCTTGATGTCGAGAAACAGTATATCGGGTGGGTTGTTCTGGCATTCTATAATTGTTTCGTGGATATCTCCGGCTTCGCGGACATGCATTTTGAATATGCAATCCGCCAGAATCCTTCTTACCAACTGTCTGACTGTGCCAGATTCATCGACAACGAGAACTTTTGCCAATGTCTGGAAGCGGATATAATTATTAATGATTTCGACCAGATCTTCAGGATTTATGGGTTTGCGTAAATATTCGTAAGCACCGGAATCCCTTGCAATCTGTCTTTTCTGGTCATCGACTTCTGCTGACATTACGACAACGAAGGCTTCTCCGCCCTGGGCGCGGCTAACTTTTAAGGCGTCGAGACCAGACATTCCGGGCATATTGATATCAACGAAGGCTATGTCACATCTGGCCGATTTAAGAAGTTTGGCACAGTGCTCTCCATCGTGGACTTTTACAAATTTATGACGTAGAGGCATATGTTTCAATGCCCCTTCAATAAAATTGCAGATGGTTTTTGAGTCGTCTGCAATCAATATATTGAGCGAATGTTGCTTCGCCATAGCAAAAAGGCCCTCTGGAAACTGTTGTCCAGAGCATATTATCGGAAAGTTTTTATGATTTTCTTAAAATAAAGTCAGTGTTAACAAGGGGTAAAGAAAAGAAGGAGGGTCTGAAGCCTTTTCCTTCTTTTCCTAATTTATCCTGATTATACAAGGTCTTTATGGGAGGCAACAGAGCCATCATCGTTGAACTTGTAGATGATTGGCACACCAGTGTTTAGCTCGCGCTTCAATATTTCTTCCGGAGAGAGGTTTTCCAGCTTCATAATCAATGACCGGAGAGAGTTACCGTGTGCAGCGACAATAACATTTTTACCTGCCTTAAGCTGAGCAACGATATTTTCCTCATAATAGGGCATAACACGTTCACGCGTATCTTTAAGGCTTTCACCACCCGGGGGCGGGATATCGTATGAACGGCGCCAGATGTGGACCTGCTCTTCGCCCCATTTTTCCCGGGCATCGTCTTTATTAAGACCTGTAAGATCACCATAATCACGCTCATTAAGAGCCTGGTCATTGATCGTTTCCAGTTCCTGCTGGTCTAACTGTTCCAGAATAAGCTTCAAAGTGCGCTGGGCACGTGTCAGTACACTGGTGAAGGCAATGTCAAATTTCAGATTTTCAGCTTTAAGCAGCTCACCTGCTTTTTTTGCCTCAGCAACGCCCTGTTCGGTAAGGTCGGGGTCTTTCCAGCCAGTGAAAAGGTTTTTAAGATTCCATTCGCTCTGCCCGTGACGGACCAGCACCAAGACGTTATCCATAAGAATAGTCCTTTATTTATTTACGTATATTTATATTTGATGTCAGGTTTTCTAAATCCCAAGCACGTCAGCCATGGAATAGATACCCGGCGATTTGCCACGGCCCCATAGTGCCGCTTTTACTGCGCCTCTGGCGAAAATTGACCTGTCTTCTGCCTTATGAGTTAATTCTATGCGCTCGCCCTCTCCGGCAAAAATAACCGTATGCTCGCCGATTACACTTCCCCCGCGCAGGGTGGCAAAGCCTATGTCTTCCCGGTTTCTCGGACCTGTCTGACCGTCTCTTGTTCGTACGGATTTTTCTGCAAGGTTTATATCCCGTCCTTCTGCTGCAGCCTGGCCAAGCATAAGAGCGGTTCCGGAAGGGGCATCTACTTTATGTTTGTGATGCATTTCAATGACTTCGATATCGAAGTCCGCATCAAGAGCCTGAGCAACCTTTTTCGTTATTGCAGTCAGCAGGTTAACGCCAAGGCTCATATTGCCTGCTTTGATGATGACAGCATGGCGTGCTGCGGCTTCCAGACGTTCTTCCTGTTTCGGTGTAAAGCCTGTTGTGCCAATAACATGGATTATGCGGGCCTGTGCGGATAATTCAGCAAAGGCAAGAGTTGCGGCTGGTGATGTAAAATCAATGATAGCCCCTACATGGGTGAACAGAGACAAGGCATCATCTGTAATCTGTATGCCAGCATCTTCGAGCCCGGCGACACCTGCCACGTCCTTGCCTATTGCGGGAGATCCTGCAACTTCAGTACCTCCGGCAATTTTACATTCTGGCTGGTCGTGGATTGCGCGGGTTAATGCCTGGCCCATACGGCCGGCGGCTCCCATTACTGCGATGCCGAGTTCGCTCATAGTTTCGTCCTTACTCTTTTTGTATATCAGGGGCAGGGTTAAATTATCCGATCCTGATCCCCAATCTAAATATTGAATGCCTTGCCAAGCTTTTCAGCTATATCAAGGTCTTCAGGGTGATTAATATTAAAGAAAGGGTCTAATTCCAAATCACCGTTTGTTTTAACGGGAAAATCTACTTTTATCACGTTGTAATTTTCTGTCCATAGCCGGACTTTACGCATGTTGTTGTTCAAAGCTTCTTCCAGATCTTTTCGTAAAGCTACAGGCCAGAGGCTGCATATGGGGTGCACCCTGTTACCGGAGGTTGCCTGAATGATTGCGGGGCCATTGGCAGGGATTTTTTCGTATAGTTTTTCTGCGAGATCTTCCGGAATAAAAGGAGTATCTGTTGGAGTGCTTAACAACCATTCTATATGGGGTTCATGGGTCTGTATCCATGACATGGCAGCGTGAATGCCAGCAAGAGGTCCAGCATAGTCTGATATTTTATCTGTAATCAGTGGTAGTTTGAATTCCTCAAAATGTGACAGAGATCCGTTAACGCTAAGTATGAGTTTCTGGACTTGGGGCGACATGCGGTCTATGACATGTCTTAACAAAGTTTTATTGTTAAGGGAGGCGAGGCATTTGTTCTCGCGCTTCATACGAGTAGACTGCCCTCCGGCGAGGAGTACGCCAATAATTTCTGGTGTATTGTAAGTTTGTTGCTGGTTGGGCATTTCAATCCGTTTTATATTTGTCTTTGCCTATCATATAAAATGAAGTGTAAAGATTATCAACGAGGCTATAAATGAGCGAATCACTGACAAAAGATACTATTTTAGAAGCTTTAAAGCAGGTGGAGATTCCAGAAAGCGGTGGGAACCTTGTTGACCAGGGGCTTTTGTCAGAGATTGTTGTACATGGTGGCAAGGTTTATTTTTCTATCGCAATTGCGCCTCATCAGGCAGAAGCCTTTGGTGTTGTGCGTGAGCAGGCAGAAAAAATGGTTCTTCAGATTGGTGGTGTTGAGAAGGCTGTTGTTACACTGACCGCAGACCATGAAACCGGGCAGGCGCAAGCGCAGAAGCCAATGTCTGCAGGGGAACAACGTGCCTCATCAGGAGTTGCAGGTGGAAAACCAGCTCCCTCTCCAAGAGCCGGTATTCCGGGAGTAAAGCATATAATTGCTGTGGCGTCGGGTAAAGGCGGGGTAGGAAAGTCTACTGTTTCAGTTAATCTGGCGATGGCTTTTCAGGCTAACGGGTTGAAAACAGGGATACTGGATGCTGATATTTATGGTCCTTCCCAGCCCCGGCTTATGGGGATTTCAGGGCGGCCAAAGCTTGGAGACAATGATCTGCTCATTCCAATGCAGAGTTATGGCGTTAAAGTAATGTCCATGGGCTTTCTGGTTAAGGAAGATGAGCCTATGATCTGGCGTGGCCCTATGGTTATCAGCGCATTGAGCCAGATGATGAAGGATGTGGACTGGGGAGAACTGGATGTGCTTGTTGTTGACATGCCTCCGGGAACCGGTGATGCACAACTGACAATGGCGCAGAAAGTACCGCTGGCCGGGGCTGTTATTGTCTCAACCCCACAGGACCTTGCATTGATTGATGCCCGTAAGGGAGTTGCAATGTTTCAGAAGGTCAATGTTCCTTTGCTTGGTGTCGTAGAGAATATGAGCTACTTCCTCTGCCCTTCATGTGGTGATCGCTCTGATATCTTCGGTCATGGCGGTGCAGAAGCGGAAGCGAAAAAGCTTCAGGCTCCATTCCTTGGGGCAGTTCCTCTGCATATGGAAATCAGAGAGAAGTCTGATCTTGGAGAGCCGGTTGTTGTCGGAAGTCCGGATTCAGAACATGCGAAAATTTTCAAGGATATTGCTGCGAAAGCATGGGATGAAATTGAGAAGCATGAAGCCAGAGCTTCTACTCAGGTTCCAACCATTGTGATTGAGTAGAGGTTGTTATGAGTGATGGTGACAGCAGCCCTGTTCCTGTGCAGATTGTTCTGAACAAGTCAAAGGATCTGGTCAGTATCGAATTCGATACGGGGAACAGCTTTGAATATGAAGCAGAGTTTCTGCGTGTTTACAGCCCAAGCGCTGAGGTGAGGGGGCATGGTAATGAGCCAAGGAAAACTCCACCTGGCAAGCAATTGGTAAAAATTACTGCCATTGAGCAGGTTGGTAACTATGCCGTAAAGTTCGTATTTGATGACAGGCATGACAGTGGCATATATAGCTGGAGTTATCTTTATGAAATTGGTGCTGATAAAGAAGCGCTCTGGTCCCGATATCTTGAGGAATTAGATGAAGCTGGCCTTTCAAGGTCGTAAAGTTCTTTTCATAATTTCTGCAGGCTGGAAAATGCTATTTCTTTCTATTTTTTAAAGGGTTGCGTCATCAATCCTTTTTAATCGCCGTTTATACAGGGAGAATTAATAATGATTCGGTATGCGGAGATGAATAGAAATGAGCAATCGCAAAAGATATGCGGTGGATCTGAACTGGAATAAGCGTCAGCACAAAGCAGGAAGTTCTTTCTCAACAATGTTACGTCATGTTCCGGTAAATCTCAGAGCGCGCAGAAGCCTTCTTATTGTTATTGCTGCGGTTATTATATTTATGACTGTATGGGCGGAGGTGCCTTTTGTTCTGGCGTCCTGCGGTTACGCAGTTATTTTTGCCGCTGCCGGGTTTTTACCCAGAAAGGGTATGTTGCGTCCGCTGGTTTCTATAACCAAAAGCCCCTCTCTGCAAAAAGTTGAAACTATCGAGTGCCAGTCAATAATTGATGTTATGCCGTTTCCTGCTCTTATGCTGAATGCTCATGGCAAGGTTCTTTATATGAACGAGAAGTCCAGAGAGATATTCAGTCCGGGGGCGCTACATCAGCATATTTCTTCCTTTATACGTGATCCGGATTTTCTTGATGCTATTAATCAGGTTCCGCGCAGGGACGCACCAATTGAAATTTATTATACAGAACGTGTTCCAGTTGAGCGAAAAATGAACGTCTCAATTGCCCGCTTTAAAGGGGCACGGCATAATATATGGATTCCTTCCATACTGGTTTCATTCCAGGATTTGACGGATCAGGGGCGTATTAATCAGATGAGGTCTGATTTTATTGCCAATGTGAGCCATGAACTCAGGACTCCTCTTGCTTCAGTGATGGGTTTTATTGATACGCTTCAGGGTTCAGCCCGCAATGACCCCAGTGTTCAGGATAAATTTTTCGGTATCATGCGGGATCAGGTTGAGAGAATGACCCGTCTGATTAATGATTTGCTGTCTTTGAGCAAGGTGGAAATGGATGTTCATATTCTTCCAAAAGACCGGGTAGATCTGGCTGAGGTTGTTGATTATGTGGTGGCAACGCTTCACCCACTGGCTGATGAGCTAAAAGTTGACCTGCAGGTCGAATCTGATCTGGAAGTTGCTGATATCAAAGGAACCCGTGACGAGATTATTCAACTTTTCCAGAACCTTATTCATAATGCTCTGAAGTATGGTGCTAGTGGTAGCAAGGTTACTGTTAATCTCACCAAGGAATCTGATCGCGTTAGCGGTAAAGATAATATTTCTGTAGCGGTGATAGACAGAGGGCCGGGTATTGCTGTCGAGCACCTGCCTCGTCTGACGGAACGTTTTTACAGGGTTGATGTGAAATCCAGCCGGGATAAAGGCGGAACAGGTCTGGGGCTTGCTATTGTTAAGCATATTATTACCCGACACAGGGGCGAGTTAAAAATCAAGTCAAAGCTCGGGGAAGGGTCTGTTTTTAAGGTGCTCATTCCTCAGTATGCAGAATAGGCGGGGGCTGCTTCCCGCAATTTGAGCAGGGAGATTTTTTGATAGCTTCAGGTGTTTTTTATAGTTAATTTTTTCTTTTTTTGTCAGTTTTCCGGCATATCTGTCTGTTTGTGACAAAAGTCTGTGGCTGGCAATCGCTTTTATTTTTTTTCTAATGCACTGATTCAAAAGCCTAATATTCATGTTTTTGCAGATAGTTACTTTCTTTTACTAAAGTCTAATCTCCTCCTGTTTGCATGTTAATTTTACAAAATATTACGTGTTCTCATAAATGATAATAAAATCAATACTTTAATCTGTCACATTGGCGTTATGCAATGAGCTTAAAACAGTTGTCAGGCAGGTTGGTTCTTAGCGAAGAACTAAGGCGGGCCTGTTTTAAATCTCCGTGTCCAAAACTCTCTAAGGGAGAATCCAGTGAGGATTAAACTAATTGCACTAACAGCTGCTGTTGCTGTTACGGGTCTTGTTACAAGCGGCTCTGCATTTGCTCGTGACCAGATTAACGTTGTCGGTTCATCGACTGTATTTCCTTTCTCTACAACTGTAGCTGAAAAATTCGGTTCAAAAGGCAAGTTCAAAACACCTAAAGTTGAGTCTACCGGTTCAGGCGGTGGATTGAAGCTTTTCTGTAAAGGTATTGGCAAAAACCATCCTGATATTACAAATGCTTCTCGCCGTATCAAAAAAAGCGAATTCGATAAATGTCAAAAAGCAGGCGTTAAAGACATCGTAGAAGTTGTTGTTGGTTTTGACGGTATCGTTGTTGCCAACTCTAAAAAAGCAGTTGATTTCAAGCTTACTCGTGAGCAGCTTTATCTTGCTCTTGCAGCTCTAGTTCCTGGTAAAGACGGCAAACTTGTTGCTAACCCTTACAAAAAATGGTCTGAAATTGATCCTTCTCTTCCTGCACAGAAGATTGAAGTTCTAGGCCCACCTCCAACCTCTGGTACACGTGACGCATTTGAAGAGCTTGCTCTTGGTGGCGGCGCTAAAAAGATTGCTTGGCTGAAAGAACTTCGTGGCCTTAAAGCTGGCGACAAGAAAATCGAAGAGCTTGCTAAAAAGCATGCAATTCCTGCAAAGCTTCTTGTTAAAAAAGGCAAGCCTGCCAAAGGTAAAGACATTTTCAAGAAGATTGCTTACCACATTCGTGAAGATGGTGCTTACATTGAAGCTGGTGAAAACGACAACCTGATCGTTTCAAAGCTTGAGAAAAACACTAACGCTCTTGGCGTATTTGGTTTCTCTTTCCTTGACCAGAACAAAGACAAGCTAAAAGGTTCTGTTGTTGACGGCGACGCTCCTACTTTTGAAAACATTGCTGCTGGCAAATATAAAGTATCACGCTCTCTTTTCTTCTATGTGAAGAAAGCTCATGTTGGCGTTATTCCTGGCATCAAAGAATTCGTAGGTGAGTTTGTTTCTGAAGCTGCATCTGGCGACGAAGGATACCTTGTTTCAAAAGGTCTTATCCCTCTTCCTGCCGAGAAGCATAAAGCTAATGCTACAGACGCTACGGCTCTTAAAGTTATGACTGGAGAAGAAAAGCTTAAATAAGCTTCTCTGAGAATATGGGAGGTGCAGCATTTTGCTGCGCTTCCTTTTGTGTATTGTATTTCTGTTCAGATTTAAAGCAGAGTCAGCAATTCAGGAACTCTGCCGGCGCAGAGTAACAATAAAGGGCTTTATAAAAATGATCTGGTATGCTGCGCTTATATTATTAGCAATCACCCTTATTTCATTTTATGCAAGCGGCTATCGTGCAATTAAAACTGTGGGTGGTCGTACAGAGGAACTTCACTCTCTTCCTTCATATCATGGTCTGTATGCTGCGTTTCTGACAGTGTTTGTCGGCTTTGGAATTTTATTTGCAGCGAATACCGGTTTAAAATATTTTTCCGAAGGTATTTCATACAAATCCCTACCCGAAGCCATTAAGAAGCTCGACAAGATCAAGCAGGATCACTTTATTGATCAGGCTAAAAAAATTGCAGCAGGGGAAGGCAGATTTGTTGCCAAGGCTGAAACTGAAGAGCTTCAGGCTGCCAGGCAGAAGCTTGCAGATGACTATAATGCTGAAAAGCAGTCCAGAGAAGTTATTGCTACTGTTCTGGCGTTTTTGAGTGCGCTGACTGTATTCTTTATTACCTTTATCAGAATTTCACCAAACAGCAGGGCGCGTAACCGTTCGGAGACAATCATTTATGTGTTGTTACTGGCGTGCGCGATTGTCGCTATTCTGACGACGGTTGGGATCCTGGGCTCTCTGATTACAGAGACATACAAGTTCTTTGCCCATGTTCCGATTTACAAGTTTCTGTTTGGTACGAAATGGTCACCGCTTCAGGGAGTATTTGAAGGCAAGGTTGATGAGAACTTTGTTGGGGCAATTCCACTGTTTGCTGGTACTTTTATGATTGCTCTGATCGCAATGCTGGTGGCTGTTCCGATTGGTCTGATGGCGGCTATTTACCTGTCAGACTATGCAAGTCAAAGAGTGCGGACATGGTGTAAGCCAATTCTGGAAATTCTGGCTGGTATTCCGACAGTTGTGTATGGATTTTTTGCAGCGATAACTGTTGCGCCATTTATCAGGTCAATTGGCGAGAGCATGGGAATGGATGTTTCATCCGAGAGTGTTCTGGTTGCAGGGCTTGTGATGGGGATTATGATTATTCCATTTATTTCGTCTCTTTCTGATGATGTTATCAGTGCTGTTCCCAATGCACTGCGTGATGGTTCCTACGGAATTGGAGCGACGAAAGCAGAAACAATTACCAAGGTTGTTTTACCTGCTGCCCTGCCGGGGATTGTATCGGCAGTATTGCTCGGGTTTTCACGTGCTGTTGGGGAAACAATGATTGTAGTAATGGCGGCGGGTACAGGACCGAACCTGACCTGGAATCCACTCGAAGCCATGACTACGGTGACTGTACAGATTGTTACTCTGATTACGGGTGATGCAGAGGCAGAAACTGCTGCTGGTCCTGCGTTTGCTCTGGGGTTCACTCTGTTAGCTATAACTTTGATGTTTAATATTGTGGCGTTGCGTATCGTGCAAAAATACCGCCAGAGGTATGAGTAAGGAATAAGAAAATGGTAGAGATTACCGATAAAACAAGTATTCATACTTCCGAAGCCGCAAATAAAAGACTGGCTAAACGCTATGCTTTTGAGGCCCGGTTCAAGTTTTTTGGTATGCTTTCTGTGACGTTGGCAATACTGGCTCTTGTTGTTCTGCTATGGACAGTTTTTGGCAAGGCCGCAGGTGTTATAAAGGAAAGTTACATTGCGCTGGATGTAACATTTGAAGAATCCAAAGTAGACCCTGAAGGGAAAAGAGATCCTGATCATATGGGACAGCAGGATCTGGACATACTCTGGAAAAAAGCATTGCGAGCTGCTTTCCCAAATATAAAAAGTCGTTCAGATAAGAATGACCTTTATACACTTCTTAGTAATGCCGCCGGACTTGAACTTAGAAAAGCAGCAATTGCTGATACGTCTCTGGTGGGTAAAACTATCCGTTTTGAATTACTGGCTGATGATGAAGTTGACCTGTATCTTAAGGGGTATTCCGGAAAGGTACTGGCAAAAGAAATTTCAGGAACAGCATCTCCGAGTGAAGTAGAAGATGGTGTGAAGATTGATGTTGAAAAGAAGATTTTTGGAGATGTTCTTGAAGCAATTAAAACTTCTCTGATCAGCAGGGCTGATATTCTGATCAGACAATCCAAGCGTCAGCTTAATGCCGTTCAGGTGTATAATGCTGAATTGAAGGGGCTTCAGGCTTCACTGGAGAAAGCAGAAGCCGGAAGCGAAGTCAGAACTAAAATTGAAGCCAGAATATCTGAAGTGCAGTCTAAACTGGATAGTGCAGTTTCCCAGAAGGATAATCTTCTTGCACGAGCCAAGGCACTTAAGGATAAAGCAAATTCTCCAGATCAAAAGGGTGAGTTGACCAGTGAGCTTTTGAGTGTGCTGGTTTATATCAATGGTGGTGTTGTTAAAGCCAAAACGGTTACTCCAACATCTATTACCGGAGATGTACTGTTTCCATTGTCTTCAATGGATACTGCACCAGACGGAAAATGGGGAGTAAAGCTCAACCTTCTTCCTGAAGATTCAAGGAAGATTACAGACAAGAAAATTGTCTGGATTGAAAAGTTAAAGAGTGAGGGACGGGCATCAACTGTATACAGTTCGCGTTTCTTTACAGGAACTGATTCACGTGAACCTGAACGGGCGGGTGTCTGGAATGCAGTAGTCGGAAGCTTCTGGACGATGCTTGTAACTCTTATTCTGGCCTTTCCGATCGGAGTGCTGGCTGCGATTTATCTGGAAGAGTTTGCGCCGAAAAGTGGTTTCTTTGGAAAATATGTTGTCGGGTTTATAGAGGTTAATATTAATAATCTGGCTGCGGTTCCTTCAATCATTTTCGGCTTGCTTGGGCTGGCAGTTTTTCTTGCGGTTATGCCTGATTTGAGATCTGCTCCGCTGATTGGTGGTATTGTGCTTGCTCTTATGACATTGCCAACAATTATTATATCTGCACGTGCCGCAATTAAAGCAGTGCCGCCTTCAATAAGAGAGGCTGCTCTGGGAGTTGGGGCTTCTAAAAATCAGGCGATATTCCACCATGTTCTACCGTTGGCCATGCCTGGTATTCTGACTGGAACAATTATTGGTATGGCACAGGCACTTGGTGAGACAGCTCCGCTTCTTCTTATCGGTATGGTTGCGTTTATCAAGGATATTCCTGGCAGTGTTCTGGAGCCTGCTACTGTATTGCCTGTCCAGATTTTCAGATGGGCTGATTTTCCTGAACGTGCATTTGAATTGAAGACAGCAGCTGCAATTGTTGTCCTGCTTCTGTTCCTTGTCGCTATGAATGCTATAGCGATATTTCTGAGACAAAAATTTGAACGTAAGTGGTAAGAGATTGATATAAAGGATACGCCAAAGATGAAAACTATGGTCGATCAAGAACAACAAGAGCTATCTGATGTATCAGCGAAAGTTGTCAGTGGACGTAATGCATTGAAGATGACTGCAAGAGATGCCTGTGTTTACTACGGTGAAAAACAGGCACTGTATAATGTTAATCTGGATATTGCTGACAAGAGTGTTACGGCTCTTATCGGGCCTTCCGGGTGTGGCAAATCTACGTTTCTGCGTTGTCTGAACCGTATGAATGATACGATTGATATTTGCCGGGTAGAAGGTGATATCAGGCTTCAGGATCAGAATATATACGATAAAAGGATAGATCCCGTTCAGTTGCGTGCCAGAGTCGGGATGGTATTTCAGAAGCCAAACCCTTTTCCAAAGTCTATATTTGATAATATTGCATATGGGCCGCGTATCCACGGGCTGGCTTCAGGCAAAACGGATCTGGAAGAGATTGTTATCAGCAGCCTTCGCAAGGCGGGCTTGTTTGAGGAAGTTAAAGATCGTCTTCACGAGCCGGGAACAGGATTGTCCGGAGGTCAACAGCAAAGACTTTGTATTGCCCGTGCCATTGCTGTGAGCCCTGAAGTTATTCTTATGGATGAGCCCTGTTCGGCTCTGGATCCGATTGCGACTGCCAGAATTGAAGAGCTTATCGATGAATTGAAGGAAAACTTCTGTATTGTTATTGTAACACACTCAATGCAGCAGGCTGCACGTGTTTCCCAAAGGACTGCATTTTTTCATCTGGGACAGCTTGTTGAAGAGGGTGACACTGACCAAATCTTTACAAAACCCCAGGACCAGAGAACTCAGGACTATATTACTGGTCGCTTCGGGTGATTTATTTTAGCTGTGTGTCCCACGTTAATCAGAACCGAGGGTTCAAGAAAACAGGTTTTAGTTTCATATGGAAAACGAACATATTGTAAAGTCATATCAGGATGAGCTTAATCAACTGGATAGCAATATTGCCAAGATGGGAGGGCTGGCTGAACGCCTTCTTGGAAATGCAATTGATGCTATGGAAAAGCGTGATCCGGATCTTGCGTCAGCAACTATTGAGAGTGACAAGGAAATTGACAAGCTTGAACGTGCGATAGAAGAGCAGGTTGTCAGTATCATTGCAAGGCGCCAGCCTATGGCTCAGGACCTGAGGCAGATTATTACTGTTCTAAGACTTTCTGCAGGTCTGGAGCGTGTTGGTGACCTGGGCAAGAATATCGCGAAAAGAGCTTATGCGATTGCAGGTGAGACATATCCCAAGCAGCTTATTGTAGGCTTTAAGCATATGGGTGAGCTTGCCTTATCCCAGTTAAAAGAAGTTCTGGATGCTTATTCTCAAAGGGATGCCGACAAGGCTATGAAGGCATGGCGTGGAGATGAGGAAGTTGATGCAATGTACAACTCTCTCTTTCGTGAACTCCTGACATATATGATGGAAGACCCCCGTAATATCGGGCTGTGTACGCATTTTCTGTTTGGTGCAAAAAGCATTGAGAGAATTGGAGACCATGCAACAAATATTGCAGAGAATGTTTATTTTCTGGTGCATGGAGAAGAGGTTTCTGATGAGAGACCTAAAGGTGATAACACCAGTATGACACTTATGAAAACTGAGTAACTGGTTTTATAGACTAACGTTAGATAGGTATAAAATGACTGCAAATGTTCTAGTTGTTGAGGATGAGGAGGCTCTGGCTCTTCTGCTTCGTTATAATCTTGAGGCGGAGGGGTTTAAGGTCACTGTCGCTGATCGTGGTGATGATGCTGAACTTGCTATTTCGGAAGAGCAGCCAGACCTGATTATTCTTGACTGGATGCTTCCTGGTATTTCCGGACTGGAGCTTTGCAGGCGTATTCGTGCGAATAGGAATACACGTAATATTCCTATTCTGATGCTGACTGCCAAAGGTGAAGAAAGTGATCGTATTCGCGGGTTAAAGACAGGCGCAGATGATTATGTGGTTAAACCATTTTCTGTGCCAGAGCTTATGGCTCGTGTTACTTCCATTTTACGCAGAACAAACCCTGAGCGTATTGCTGCAGTGCTGAATGTTGAAGATATTGTTCTCGACAGAGAGTCTCATCGGGTAACCCGTAACGGGCGTGATGTTCGTCTGGGGCCAACTGAATTTCGTTTGCTGGAGTTCTTTATGCAGAGCCCTGAGCGTGTTTTTAGCAGGACACAGCTTCTGGATGGTGTCTGGGGGCGAGATGTCTATGTTGATGAGCGCACGGTTGATGTTCATATCGGGCGCCTGCGCAAAGCAATAAACAGGGGCAAGGAAGAAGACCCTATCCGTACTGTTCGTGGTGCAGGTTATTCCATGGGGAATAAGTAGCCTTCAGGTTGTAGCTGGGGAGACACAGGTACTATAATTTACTATAAGCGGCGTTTATTACTGGATCCCAATATAAAGAAAGCCGGGGCTGTTTCCAGCTCCCGGCTCTTTGCCCCGCTTACAGAGTGCGAATTCCGCTTATCCGAACTCCATTTTGTGAAACGCTTAATGCCACTCTAGCGTTTCCACGCCCTCTCTGGTCAGGCTACCCCGCCTTTTTCAGTTGTGGTCGTGCTGCTTTGTTGCGTTTAGACTGAACCGGCTGGAACGCGACACACGCATGGTGATCGCAGTATGGTGAGCCTGGTACTCTGGTCTTTCCGCAGAAGTGAAAATCTTCATCTGTCGGATCACCAATTGGCCAGCGACAGTTATTTTCCTTCAATGTTAAAATCGTTTTACGTTCTTCCGGCGGAATGAATAGCTCTTCGTAGTGGCGCGATACAACTTCGTTCTGCATTGCGCTTCTAGGTTCAAGAGCCTGTTTTGTGTTTACGCCGGCTGTTGTCGTCGTGTATTTATTGTTGTTACGCACTAGCTTACTACTATTTGTTTTTGCTATGCGTTTACGCGGTCTGACAGGTTTTACGCGAGACGTCGTTGCTCGTCCGGAAAGACCCAAACGGTGTACTTTTCCGATTACAGCGTTTCTTGTAACGCCGCCTAAACGATTTGCAATCTGACTCGCGCTGAGCCCCTCAGTCCATAACTTCTTAAGCAGGTCAACCCGCTCATCAGTCCACGCCATAGTGGATGCCCTCTCCAAATTTGACTGAATATACAACATCCCTATAGCGACTACCCATCGGCTATTCAGAATGTTCAGAGATACGCGATACTGGAGAAACTCTTATATAATCATATTATGTCGACCCGAAATAACTACCCCGAAATGCCGTGGTCGACTTCCGCGAACGTACTATACCAAGGATTCATTGGGCAAGAGTCATGGTTAATATTTCCAGTGTTTTGGTTAATTATATTGCAAAAACGACACAGAGCCGTAGGTGAATCTTAAAAATAGGGGATAAGCGAACGCGGTCTAAAATAAAAATGAGGTACTGGAATTGACACTATTTGGCCATATATCTAATATGTCGTGTCCAAAAAATAGAGCTGTCAATTGTTGGCAGCTTTTTTAGTTTTCGGGCTATAGGTTTATTATTATGTCCTCCCTTTTACCAACATACTCCCGTTTTGACCTTACATTTGAAAGTGGGCAGGGGTCTTACCTGACTGCAAAGTCAGGAGAACGTTATCTTGATTTCGGTGCAGGGATTGCTGTTACGTCTCTTGGACATGCGCATCCTCACCTTGTTGAAGCACTTGCCTCGCAGGCAGGGAAGCTCTGGCATACATCCAACCTTTATAAGATTGAGGGGCAGGAAAAGCTTGCAGAGCGATTAACTGCCGCTACTTTTGCTGATCTGGCTTTCTTCACCAATTCGGGTGCTGAAGCTATGGAATGTGCTATCAAGATGGCTCGTAAATATCATTTTGCGAATGGTAACCCTGAGCGTTTTCGTCTGATTACTTTTGAAGGCGCATTTCACGGACGTACGCTGGCAACGATTGCAGCGGGTGGACAGGAGAAATATCTTGAGGGTTTCGGTCCTGCTGTGGAAGGGTTTGACCAGGTTCCTCTGGGGGATATTCAGGCTGTAAAAGATGCTATTGGCCCTGAGACAGCGGGCATTCTTCTTGAGCCACTGCAGGGTGAAGGCGGGATAAGGACTGTTGATCCGGGGTTTGTAAAGCAATTGCGTGCTCTTTGTGATGAACACGGGTTATTGCTTGTACTTGACGAGATTCAGTCAGGTATGGGGCGTACCGGCCATTTGTTTGCATATGAGATGTCAGGTGTTGAGCCGGATATAATGGCTGTTGCCAAAGGCCTGGGGGGTGGTTTTCCTGTCGGTGCCTGTCTGGCCACAGGTGAAGCTGCCAAGGGAATGCAGGCCGGGAGCCATGGATCAACATTTGGCGGTAATCCGCTTGCAATGGCCGTTGGCAATGCTGTTCTTGATGTGATGCTTGAAGATGATTTTCTTGCGAAGGTTCGTGAGAAAGGAATTATATTCAAGCAGAAACTTGCCCAACTGGTTGACGAGAACAGTGATATTTTTGAGCTTGTCAGGGGTGAAGGCCTTATGATGGGTTTAAAATGCAAGGTTCCGGTAATATCTGTTGTCAGTGAGCTTATTGAGCAGAAAATGCTTGCTGTTGGTGCCGGTGAGAATGTATTGCGCCTTCTTCCTCCGCTGGTTATCGGGGAAGAAGAAATGAATGAGGCTTGTGAAAGTTTGAGCAAAGCCTGTGCAGTTCTTCGCGACCCGGCAAAATCTGTTCGTTGAACCTTTGCCTAACTCCGGTTAGAGTATTGAGTGTAACTCGCTGAAGCAGGTCAGATCCGATCTGCTTTAGACTTCAATTACTAATTTAAGGCCTGTTAGAGAAATGGCAGTACGGCACTTTCTAGATATAGATGCATTTTCAGGTGAAGATCTTGTCTCCCTGATTAACCTGGCAAAAGCACTTAAGTCAAAGACGACTGAAGTTAAGCTGGCGCAATTTGAACATGCGCCCAATCTGGTTATGATTTTTGATAAACCCTCTACACGAACCCGGGTTTCATTCGATGTGGGTATTCGTCAGATCGGGGGGCAGTCGATTGTGCTTAACAAAGGTGATATGCAACTTGGCAGAGGTGAGACAATAGCTGATACAGCACGGGTTCTGTCCCGTTATGCTGATGCTATTATGTTGCGCTGTGCTGATCATGAGCATTTGGCCGAGCTGGCTGATAATGCAAGTATTCCAGTGATTAACGGTCTGACTGATAAGTCACACCCCTGCCAGATCATGGCTGATATCCTTACTTTTGAGGAGCATCGCGGATCTATCAAGGGGAAAACAATTGCCTGGGTTGGTGATGGTAATAATGTTGCCACATCCTGGATACATGCGGCAGTCAGAATGGGGTTCTCTCTGAGGATTGCAACACCGGAAGAACTCGCTCCCGGTCCAGAAATCAAAGACTGGATTGCCCGTGAAGGCGGGGATGTTGTGCTGATGAATGATCCGGCCGAGGCCTCCAAGGGGGCTCATAGCATTGTGACAGATGTATGGGTTTCAATGGGAGATGAGGATGCTGACAGGCGTTATGAGTTACTGCAGCCTTACCGTGTTAATCAGGAGCTGATGGATATCGCGGCTGATGATGTGATCTTTATGCATTGTCTGCCTGCGCACAGGGGTGATGAGGTAACAGCTGAAGTTATCGATGGCCCCCAGTCTGTTGTTTTTGACGAAGCTGAAAACAGGCTTCATATGCAAAAGGCAATCCTTGCCTGGTGCCTGGGAATGAGCGAGCTATGAGTGATAATGATAAGGGCTCAATGCATTTAAGTTCTGACCAGCTTGATGATAATATTGTGCTACCGTTTTATGCTGAAATTGCAGGTGTCAATGGGCGGGTTGTCCGTCTTGGTTCGACAATTGATGCGATATTGAAGCAGCATGATTACCCGGAAGCTGTCTCAAAAATTCTTGGTGAGGCGATTGTCCTGACTTTTATGATGGGGACAACTCTCAAGTTTGAAGGAAGGCTTATTCTGCAGGCGCAGACAAAAGGCGCTGTTGAGTTGCTGGTTGTACAGTTTTCAACACCAGGGAAAGTTCGCGGGTATGCGAAGTTCAATCAGGATAAGATTGCTGCAATTTCCGGTGAAGGAAAGTCGGCCTATCAAGACCTGATGCATGATGGCCATCTGGCTATTACGATCGATCAGGGTGAAGATATGGAGCGCTATCAGGGGATTGTTGCTCTTGGAGGGGACAGCCTGTCTGATGCTGCACAACAATATTTTGATCAGTCGGAGCAGTTGCCAAGTTTTGTGCGTCTTGCAGTAGCGAGACATTTCACTGCAGGTGAGGGGGATCAGTCCGGTACATGGATGTGGCGAGCGGGTGGTCTTATGGTTCAGGATCTCACAAGTGAGGGTGGCCGTGAAGTTGCCGCCGAGCGAGATATCGAGGTTGTGGATCAGGAACTTGTTGATGGTGATGGATGGAACAGGGCTCGTACACTGGCAGCAACTGTTGAAGATCATGAGCTTCTGGATCCGATGCTCGGGCCGGAAGAACTGGTCTATCGTCTGTTTCATGAGGAGCGTGTCAGAGGTTTTGATAAAAAACCTCTTATTAATGAATGTTCCTGCTCACGAGATCATATTCAGGGTGTTATTAAGCAATTTGGCGACGAAGAAATTGAGGGCATGATTGAGGACGGTAAAATTACTGTAACCTGCGAATTTTGCTCTTCCAAATATCTGTTTGAGCGGGAAGAGTTTTAGGGGTGAGGGGGTCCTACCTCACGCCCAGCTTTGTGTTTCCTGCGTCAGCATTCCTGATGATGTTGTGCCTGATTGTTGAGGTTTAAGCCTGTAAAAAACAATCAACAAATATTGCAGTTATTTTTATTGGCAGCCTTGCACATATCAATTCCACTTTTGATCAGCCGGATGATTTCACCTGCTGCAAGGTTGCATTTTTTACTATCCATTTTATTCGTACATTTGCCAACTGACTCCGCTATTTTCAAGATAAAATAGGCGCCGGCATCTTCCATCTCTGCTCTCACCATGAAAGAGTTAAAGCCGTAAAATGCTAAAGCTTCAGGATATTTCTTTTTGAGCTCAGCGATGTTTTTATTCATCGTTGTTTTTTGAGTCTGAAGTGTGCTGCATTTATCTTTGCTATCATCTGCAAGGGCAGAGATGGATACAGAAGCAATCAGGGAAAACAGCCAGAAAACGGCTAGAAAAGAAACGCGATACATATGTCCCCCGCAGAATTTTTATTATTAGTTTGTTGATTATACTTTTGTTTATTGTCGGTATTTTAGTAAGTTTTTTTAAGAGTAGCACTGGTTTTGGAATTATTGCAATAGGTGAGTTGTTTGATCTCACGCCCAGGTTCGCTACGCTCACGGGCTCCGATGGGGCGGCGCTATGCGCCGGGAGGCGGTCGCCTCCAGTCAGGACCTACGGTCCTTCCGTTTTTTTTATCTCACGGCAAATTCGCTACGCTCACAGGCTCCGATGGGGCGGCGCTGGGCGCCGGGGTGCGCTTGCACCCAGTCAGGACCTGTGGTCCTTTCGGTTTTTGTTTTTGATGGGCTTGTTATGCTAATGAGCCATAATTTACAGGTCCAGAATTTTCAGGGTTGCGCTATCGAGTTCTCCGTCGAAATATTTATCTAGCGCCTGCGTGAATATATGCTTTTCGTTTGCTGCCAGTACGAATAGCGTCATGGAGGAGTGGAATTTGAGGTTGTCGGGGTTATAAAATATATCCTCGATATTGCGTTTGGAGATCTGGATGACGAGATCTGTGCATTCCAGCAGGCGCTCTCCGAGAACGGGATGTTGCAGGTAATCCTTTGCTTCTTCCAGTGAAGAGATTGCGTATTTTTTTGCTGTGCTTGTTCGCCCCAGCCCCTGTATCTGGGGGAAAATAAACCACATCCAGTGACTTACTTTTTTTCCCTGTGACAGTTCAAGGCAAACGCGCTCATAAACCGGGTCCTGAGCTTCGATGAAGCGGGTCAGGTTGAATGGGTCGTTCATGGGGTGAATACTCGTCTGATTATAGGTCAGGTTTTAGTTTAGCGTATGATGTAAGCTTTACCCAGACCTCGAGACAGGTTTTTTTGGCGGGTTTTCTGTTTGGTGAGTTCTCTGGCATACGCACCAACAGTGGTTACTGGGTTCCCAATAAAATTTCGGAGCTAACACCTGGACATGCAAGAGTCCGGGGCCGAAATTTTTTGGGAATGACACTGGGGTGGGATTGTTTGATAAAGGAGAGAGCTTTACTGGTGTGAGGTTTGTTATGTATTCAATTCAACAGAAAAGGGGCTAATCATGAAAATTGAATTTTCGGATGATGAGCAGGAAGCGATAAAGCGGAAGCTTATGGATTATTTTGCTGATGAGCTTCAGTTGGATATTGGCGGGTTTGAGGCGTGGTTTTTGATTGAGTTTATTATCAATGAGATCGGGCCTCGTTGTTATAAGCAGGGGTTATATGATGCTCAGGCTGCCATGAGGGAACGGTTTGCAAATATCATGGAGAATGTTGATGAGGACATT
>JBOEGA010000170.1:0-5182 GCA_050633205.1 Methyloligellaceae bacterium
CCGCTATACCGTGCACAAGAAATATAAACCCAATTACGCTTCCAATGACATTTTCGGATAACGAGCCACGTGACAGATGGATGAGTATAAACGCAAAGCCGAACCACGCGACGGTGGTTAGGTGCCACGCAAATCGTAAAGTGTTTTTAGTAAACTCCGACCCACCAAAAAGTTTCGGGAGATCATTTTTACGAAACAGCCGGATGAGAATATATTTCTCACCAAGATAGGAATGAGCAATACCTATCCCAAACAGTAAAGCTACACCGAGCACGTACACTGTTATCTCCATCTACAAGTTCACGTTAGAAGACTCTGGCTAAGGATCGTTACTTTGTCGGAAAACTTGGTAGTCAATTCAGAAACGTAACCCTTTTAGGATGCTCCCAAACAAATTTTAAGGCAAATGCAGGCGTCCAACAAAATTTGAGTCTTCCCCAAACCAGACAGATTTAGTGTTCTTGTCGAAATACATGTGTCGAATCGAACCTCTCGCACTCGGTGCATCTATAACAGAGTCAAACGCCTGTTTAGTAACATCGAATTCAACTAGCCTGTTGGGATTTCCACCTTCTGCAAGCCAGATATGTTCGCGATGATCCATGGCCATTCCGTAGGGTCTAGACCCTGATCCCCCTGGCAATTGCCATTCCGCAAATTCCTTTAAGCTCGGGTCATAGTGGCCTAACATTCCGCGACTATAGTCTCCATACCAAATGCTCCCGTCTTCAGTAATTTCAAGACGGCGCGGGCGACTTTCCTTATAGGGTAGTTCGATCAAACTAAGTTCCAGAGTTTGGTTGTCAACCGTTGCCAATTTGTTGGTCCCAAACAAAACTACCCACGGTTGTTCCTTGTTATCAATCTTAATGCCGTAAGGCCGGGATCTCGCCTCAGGCAGAGTTATAAGGTCTACCTTGCCGGTGTCAATCTTCATCCGACCTATCATATTGCTCCATTGAGCGGTAAACCAGATATTACCCGTGGAATCAGAAATCAGTGTGTGCGGGTCATGGGCTGTACCTTCAGGCATCGGATATTTGGTGACATTGCCCGTTTTTGGATCAAGTCGACCGATATAGGGAAGTGTATTCGCGGCAAACCAGATCTTGTCATGTTCATCGATGATCAGGTTATGGGGATTCGCACCATCAGCGAGATCATACTTTTTGAAGACTCCGGAATTTGGATCGAGGTATGCCACATAGGCCCCTGCCTGGCCGCAAAACCAGACTCTTCCAGTCGAATCAACAGCGGGATCACGTGGCCTGCTATTTTCGTATGGCACATACCATTCCTTGATTTCAGCAGCCACGGCGATTCCGCTGACAGTGCCCAAACAACCCGCGAAAAACAAAATAGCTACTCGTGTTAATCGCATCGAAGTTACCTCGCTATAATTGATTTTTACGTCACTGTCTCTCAGCGTTCAAACGCGTGAAATCGTTATCTGGTGAGTTGATCACGACGCGTTCATTAACCGGGCGGTACCAGAAACCCGAATTGAACTGCCAGGTTCTGAGGTCAACTCGGCCTTGAGCAAAGAACGCGCTCCCATATCCTCGCCCTGCACGATATTTATTTCACCACCATGAGGCCATCCACAGTCCCGGAGATATCCGGCGAACGCCGCAGTTGCTGCACCTGTCGCGGGATCTTCGTATACACCACCTGAAGCGAACGGATTACGTGTGTGAAAAAGCTGTGGAGTTTCTGCAAACGCAAGCAATACGGTGACGAGTCCTTCCCTGTTCATAAATTCCTTTCCGGCTTCCAGATCGTAAGCCATTGCAGATAATGCAGACCTTGTATTTAATACTAAGACAAGATGATTGGCACCGCCGTTTGCCAACGCAGGTGAGATACGGGTGTCGAGATCATTTTGCGTATATCCGAACAACGATAATGTTTCTTCGGTTAATGATTCTGACAACAATTTGCTGTGCGTAGAAGGCGACTGAAGCGCAGCTGATACCGTCTTATCATCCCGTCGTCCTTCAACTGTGATTTCTGCTTCATTCAACGATAATGCAAACACACCATCACCTTTTTTCATTGCCAATGCTGCACCGAGAGCGATTGTGGCATGCCCGCAAAAAGGGACTTCTGATTCTGGCGAGAAGTAGCGAACTCGAAAACCATTACCCTGCGGAGACGCAAAAGCGGTTTCCGAAAATCCGACCTCCGCGGCAATACGTTGCATTTCCTCTGCTGAAGGGAGCTCATCGTCGATTAATACGCCAGCGGGATTTCCCCCCTGATTGCCGTCCGAAAATGCGGCGATTTTTTGTATGTTCATAGAGTGTCCGCCTAATTCATTAATGGCCATTGCGTTAGTTTAAAACGACAGACTAACAGACAGACCTACCGCTGAGGAATCCCCAATAGGCAAACAATTCTCCTATAACTTATTAAAGCGCGATAATATTACAAATCTAACACAGCCAACTCTGGATAACCTTCCGGGCTAAGACCTTGCAATAAGTAGGACTATCGAAAATCGGCGACAAAGGTTATGTCAATTATGTAGGTAAACTTGAGTTTCTTTGAACCCCTTTCATCACATGCCCTGTTTTCATTGGCATAAAAAGTAACCAGTCGCCCTGTTATGATGCCATTCGCAAGCCTAGCGAACCTTTTAATCTGATCCCATGCCTAAGCGTGAATTGCCAGGCACGCATCGCACCATTTAAGGCCTTAACTTGAGGATCGTCCTCTCCGATCAATTCAACACGGCCAGTCAGCAGCAGCACATCACCGGAAACGAAATCAGCGAAGAGCAGACCTGCTTTCGGATTCAGCAGAAAATTACCCAAGGTATTAAAGAAATTGTTGCCCGCGTAATCCGGGATGGTCAGGGTATTTCCTTCAACTTTTACAAAACCCGGCTGCCCACCTCGATGAGATACATCTACACCTTCAACGTCCGGACGTTCTTTCGCCGAGACAAAGCTCGAGACAAAAAAGGTATCTGCAGCAGAAATCATTTCACTAGCCGCTGAATCGAGATTCGTAAATTCCTCCGAGGAGGAATCTCGCTGATGCTCGAATGAATTTGCATGAAACTCTATCGAGCGAGTCTGAATATACTGAGGACAATTTCCAAAAGACTGGTCTACCGACAACGTAAATCCATCTTCGTCCCGTTGAGATACACGGGCGTTCAAGCGATTACGCCGGCGTGTATGCAGCTCAATCCCCAACATTCCAAGGGGCGATCCTTCCTTGATAGCTTCTGTTAGTGGGTCGCCATCTGTTGAATGAGCATCAACACGTAAAAATTTCGGATCAGACGAGTAAGCAAAGCCCGGTTTGCCAGAGACAATAGACGCCCAGGGCCAGCCTGCACTATCGACACTGCCAAATACTAGAAATGGTAGTTGCCGATAAAACTCACGGTGTTGATCTATCATGTATGGTCGAATCGCGCGCTTACCAATCTTTTCCATTAGATCGCGTTTTCCGACACGACTCTGAAATTGCTGCTCACCTGCATGAAACGGTGAAATGTTGATGTCAACATCGCTCATTGAACCATACTCCTCATTCAGAATTTCATGTAACAAGCCCGGCCTTTGTCGCAGACATCGGCACAAATCCATCAAGTGATTCAATGTTTTTTAGCAGTCGGCGAATATTCGGATAAGGGTCGAGTGAAATACCACCTTCTGGTGCATGTGCTGTGTATGTGTAAACTGCGATATCAGCAATCGTCGCACTATCGCCAACAAGAAATTCTCGATCTCCCATATGCGCTTCGATTTTCGTGAAAACCGACTTCGCAGTTGCTTTTGCAAACTCCGGATTTAAAGGAGCTTTAAATACGGTGATGAGTCGGGCAGCGGCTGGGCCAAAAGCAATCTCACCGGCGGCCAGCGTTAAAAATTTTTGGACTTCCGCTTCCAGAAACGGATCGTTAGGAATAAACGACGGTGCATATTTACGCGCAAGATAAACAAGAATGGCATTGGAATCGCTGACAACCGCATCACCATCCTCAATTACAGGGACTTGGCCCGAAGGATTCAACGCTAAAAATGGCGCTTGCTTGTGTTCACCTGCCGGAAGATCAACGTTGATCACCTCGTGATCTATACCGGCGATACTGGCAAACAAATGGACTCGGTGCGCATGGCCGGATAACGGAAATCCATGTATTCGAATAGAACTGCCCATTACTCTCTCCTCTGTTTAGTAGCTTTGCTTTTTATGTACATGAAACAGTATATAAGCGATCATTATGAAGACAATAGATTGAAATGTGGATTTATTATGAACATAATGTAGACAATTAATTCAATACTCGGAAACCAAAATGGACACTCTCGACGGCATGAGAATTTTTGCCAATGTCGCACGCCAGCAGTCTTTTACACGTGGTGCAAGGCAATCCGGTGTTAGCACCAAATTAGCCAGTAAGTATGTCCGTCAATTGGAAGAACGATTAGGTACACAACTCTTCCACCGAACAACACGCAGCGTCACGCTAACAGAAACTGGAAAAACCTATTTCGACGGCTGCTGCCCGTTACTTGATCAGCTGGACGAACTGGAAGGCCATGTTCAGGAAGGTCAGTCCGAATTGGCAGGACCCATCAAAATCACGGCCCCCACGGCATTCGGCAGCGCTCATCTTATCGACGCGTTGGTGCCCTTCCAGCTTGAACACCCGAAAGTGTCTATTAATCTCCACCTCTCGGATCAAAATATTGCCATGATTGATGAAGGGTTTGATCTGGCGATTCGATTTGGTCAGCTTGAAGATTCGAGCCTGAAAGCGCGTAAACTGCTGGATATGAGACTGGTAGTTTTTGCGTCACCCGAATACCTAAAAAAACATGGTATGCCGCAACAACCCGAATCACTGTCTACACACAACTGCCTGTTCCGGCAGTATGACCCTGATCAGTGGAATTTTCTTAGAGATGGCAGGCTTGTATCTGTTCGAATCAACGGCACGTTTAAAGCAAACTCCCCTCGCGCGGTAGCACGAATGGCGGCCGGCGGACTGGGTATCGGAATGAGTCCGCTTTATGTCGTTCAACCCTATCTGGACTCGGGAAAGCTGGAATTGCTCTTCGAAGATCAAGAAGCAACGACAATAAATCTCAGTGCGGTCTATCCGCCAGGAAGAATTCTGACAGCGCGCATTCGTGCACTGATAGACCATCTGGTTAAGGTG
>JBOEGA010000171.1:0-7628 GCA_050633205.1 Methyloligellaceae bacterium
ACGGTCTGCAGCACCACCCTGAAGGTGTCGGATGAGCAGGAGTATATGGGAGGTTTTGGTAGGGGGAATAAGTTTTTTGAATTTTGATAATGTGAAAAGACACGAATAATAGACATAATTGTATGCAGTTTATCGGGCATGAAAGAAATATATAAAAATTTAAGTAAAACGATGGCTCATGCTTTGCGCCATGACCCGAAGCAATACGGGCTTATTCTCGATGAAAATGGCTGGCTGGCAATTGATATTCTTATTGCCGGGCTGAAAAGCAGAAGCAAAAAGTGGAATATTCTGGACCGCAATCTTATTGAAGCAATGATCGCTGATGCAGACAAAAAAAGATATGAGATTGCAGGAGATCGTATACGAGCTGTTTATGGTCATTCCTCCCCGGATATCGAGATCAGCTACGAGGCCTCTGAACCACCGGAGATATTGTATCACGGGACCACTCCCCAGGTTATTGATCTGATTAAAGTTGAAGGGCTTAGAAAGATGAACAGGAAATATGTGCATCTGTCTCCTGATACGGAAACGGCTATTATTGTTGCAAGGAGAAGGACCAGCCAACCTGTACTTATTAAGATCGAAGCCCGAAAAGCTTACAAAAATGGTCTACAATTCTATTATGGGCACGATCAGGTCTGGCTTTCTGAAAATATTTCGGCCGAATATCTAAACTTTGAAGACTGCTAAGCCACTGAATATTATCAATTAAATTCGGTATATAAAATTCTATAAGAAATACATCTGTTTTTTAGTCAGATTCTAGCGTGTTGCTTGAATGTTCTCAGATATTTTTAGTCTATTCTACCCTGTAAGAGTGAAACAGGGACAGCATCATGAAGAGCACTTTTATCAAAAAGTTAATGCGGGATAAACGCGGCCATGTGGGCGTGATGTTCGGTATGTGTCTTTTACCGGTACTTTCTGCAGTCGGAATGTCTATAGATTATTCATCTGCAATCAGTGCCAAGTCAAAAATACAGGTTGCACTTGATGCTGCGGCTCTGGCAGCAGGGCGGGAATTGCAAACGACAGGCAGTGAAGCTGCTGCAACAGCAGCGGCTCAAAAACACTTTTCATCGACACTTAACAGTAAAATTACTGCAACAGTGAGTGTTGACAGTATAGACTCACAAACAGGAAAAATTAATCTCTCCGGTACTGCCTCTGTTCCAACGACTATTATGAGTATTATTGGTGTTGACAATATCACAGTTTCCTCAACGACCCAGGCCGAGCTTGCTATAGGAGGGGCCGGTGAAAAAGATGTCGAGATATCAATGATGCTTGACGTTACCGGTTCTATGGGGGGCAGCAAATTATCGGATATGAAACTTGCAGCAAAAGATCTTATACAGATTGTGTTACAGGGCAACGGCATATCGACTTTGAAGGCGCGGGTTGCACTTGTCCCATTTTCTGAAGCTGTGAATGTTGGCAGTTATATGAGTTCTGTTGGCAAGAGTGTATCCAGTAAAAAGAAGTTTACCTATAAAAACGGAAAAAAATACACCTGGAACCGAAGCTCTAACTGTGTTTCCGAGAGAACAGGCACAAATGCATTTACAGATGCTGCTCCCAGCGGAAGCGACCTTGTAGGACGGGTTTATTCCTCTAACGGAAGCTGTAAGCCCAGTTCAAAAATTATTCCACTTACTGATGACCAGACGCTGCTGGAAAATACTATCGACGGCTTCAGTGCAAGTGGATATACGGCAGGACATCTCGGTACTGCATGGGCATGGTATATGCTGTCTCCAAACTGGAAAAACGTCTGGCCTTCTTCGAGTGAACCTGCTGATTATGATCCGGAAGAAACTATGAAGATTGCTATTCTGATGACTGACGGTGAATATAACACTCAATATAGCGGTCATATTCAGACGCGGTATCAGAAATATGCAAGCAATTCTCCAAATGGCTCTTCTGATACACAGGCAGACAAACTGTGTGAGAAAATGAAAGAAGCAGGTGTAACGGTATACACGATCGGTTTTGACCTGAACAGCAGTTCTGCCAAGAATACACTGAAGGGATGTGCAACTTCTGATGATCATTACTTCCTCGCAGATGATGGCGAGAAGCTTCGTGCTACATTCAGAGAGATTGCATTTCAGATTGCCCAGTTACGTCTGTCAAAATAAAAGCATATTCCACTCCACATCGTTCTGATAAGGAGTGGCCGGGTGTAACTGGCCAAAGCTGGCCATAGTTCATTTACTTTTCCAGACTTAGAAACAGAGCCTGTCCAATGTCGGCAATTGCCATGTTCCTTTCTTTAAAGGAAGCTTTATTGCCAGTGATGTAGAGGGTGGCGATAACAGGTTTTCTTTTCGGGGGCCAGATTACAGCAATAATTGACCGGGACCCATAACCGCCAGCACCAGTTTTATCTCCTATTTTCCAGCCTTCCGGAAGGTTCTTTCGAAATAAAGATGCAGCAACCTGATCCTGTATCATCCAGGTTGCCAACTGTTGTTTTGATCTTTCTGACAGTATTTTGCCAAACAGCAATTTGTGAAGTGATGTGAGCGCAGCATTTGGTGTGGTTGTATCGCGGACATCTTCAGGTTTTCCCTGATTGAGTTCAGTTTCCCAGCGGTCAATACGTGTGATTTTATCTCCCAGGTCTTTCATAAAGTCAGTTAATCCTCCGGGGCCGCCAATTGTCTCCATTAGCAAATTTGCAGCAGTATTGTCACTCATGGTTACAGTTGAATGGCAAAGCTCTCCCACAGTCATTCCATTAGGGATATTGTCTTTTGTAACCGGGGAGTAAGATACAATCTGCTCCCTGGAATATCTGACAGTTCTTGAGAGTTTTTCTTTTCCCTTATCAACTTTTCCAAGAATTGCTCCACATAAGAATACCTTAAATGTGCTTGATAAGGGAAATAACTGATCCGCATTATATTGCAGGCGTTTGCCCGTCTCCAGATCATAGGTTGCCATCCCGATACGAGCCCCTCCCAGCCTTTGCTCAACTTCTTTAATTTTTTTTAATATTGGTTCCTGCGCAAAAACAATGTGATTTTGAAACTGCAGGATAGCAAATAATATGAGAGAAACAGCCAGTCGATTTAAATATTTGATATTATTTTTCATATCTCATCCTGTATGATTGTGAAGGATTTTTTAAACGCCTGTTTAATTTCTGTTCAAACCTGAGAGGTTCCAACAGGGTAAAGTTCATATCGACCATGCTTTACTTCCACCCTGTGAATTTTACCGAGGCTGTAATCAGAAGACCGAATATAATCATGCCTGCGGATATGGCGTAGAATACTCCTTCCACGCCAGCATTGAATGCACTCACCATATAATAAGCAGTGGTTAAGACAAGTATTGTGCGGAGGGTCGCAGCTGTTACCGGAAGTATAACTTTTCCTGCGCCCTGTGAAGCAAAACTGAGTGACAGCCCCAATACCAGGAAACCATAAGCAGGCGCGACTATATGGAAATATGCTGCTCCGGCTGCCCATATTTCTGATTGATCCGGCCTCAGAAACAGGCCAAGCCATATACCGGGAAAAAGGGCCAGCACAAGACCGATCACGCCGAAGAAGATGGCAACACCTATTCCGCCAGTCCATGTTATCAGGAGTGCCCGCTCTCTGTTACCACCGCCGATATTTGCGCCTACCATTGATGTTAAAGCTGCCCCGACGCCAAATACCAATGGCAAGAGAATAAACTCCAATCTGGTTCCAAGACCAAATCCCGCAAGAGCGTCTTTGCCAAACTGTCCGACAAATCCTGTTACGGCAATTGTTGAGGTAATGGTCATCATGGTTCCAAAGCAGGATACCAGACCGACCCGCAGGATATCCATAAATAATGCCACTTTCAGCCCTGAGAACATATGCCTGAGCGACAGTCCTGTTTTTCCGCTGGCGAGGTATATTATGGATACGATACCACCGATTGCCGAGACTGCGACAGGGGCAAGTGCCAGACCCGCCATGCCCATTGCCGGAAATGGTCCCCAACCAAGTGACAGTGCGCCAAGTAAGGGTAATGCTCCCAATGAAATTCCAACCAATACAATGGAAGGCATTTTCATTTCACCAGTTCCCCTGATGATACTCAGAAGGACATGGCAAAGCCATATGGCTATACAACCAGGGAAAAAAACGGCAGCATATTCAACTGCCCCTGCAAGCACTTCACCTTTACCGCCAAGCAAACTAAAAAATGCAGAACCGTAAGCTGCATTCAGTACAGCTAATAAGAAAGCCATAACGGATGCTATTATCAGGGCATGAGGAATAAAGCGATCTGCCCTGTCTATATTACCAGCTCCAAGAGCTCTTGCAACAGATGACGCGACTGCTCCACCAATTGCACCTGCTGCAAGCATATGCATAAACATAAACAGCGGGAAAACCAGCGCCAGACTTGCGAGGGCATTCTCACCCATTTTTGCGGCATAGATGGCCTCTGCAATGGTGGTAATTGTAGAAATCAACATGGCCAGCATATTCGGAGCTGATAGCCTTATCAGTGTTGGCTTGATTGGTGCTGTCAGCAGTTCTTCTGTTGTTTTTTCCCTAGCTATTCTGGCCGCTTCCAGTTTTGCAAGGGCTGCTTCATTTACCGCCAGTTTACTTGTCACAGAGGGCATATCTCACTCACATTCGATTAGTGGCTAACGATCACTTCCGCTTAAACGTCAAGAAGCAGCAATAGTTATATTTCAGGGTTATTGGCCAGAAATCTGTCAGTTTATTACATTGACAAAAAGGAAAAACCAAAGTTGACTGACATTTGTCAGGAATAGGAAATAAAAATGTTTTTACCCGGAGTTTTTAGAGAAGACAGACCTGAAATGCAATATCAGTTAATGCGCGAACATTGCCTTGGCGCGCTGACTGCTGTCACTGATGAAGGAATTGAGGTTGATCATTTGCCGTTTCTGATACCTCAGCCATATGACAAAATACCTGTACTGCAAACACATGTTTCGCGGCGGAATACTATCTGGGAAAGACTGAATCCAGACCGGGAGGTTGTTGTAGTTTTTCAGGGACCTGAGCATTATATTTCCCCTACCTGGTATCCGGGAAGTAAAACACATGGCAAGGTTGCTCCAAGCTGGAACTACATGGTTGTTCATGCTTATGGAATGGTGCGTATTCAGGAGAATAAGGACTGGTTAATGCAGCATTTGCATGAGCTGACAGAACAACAGGAAGCTCAGCGCTCTGGTCCGTGGAAAATGACGGATTCACCAGAAGGTTATGCTGAGCGCCTGTCCCAGCAGGTTGTCGGAATTGAGATATCTGTTTCCCGGATGCTCGGGAAATGGCAGGTCAGCCAGCACCGCAGTGTTCCTGACAGGCTTGGTGTTATCAATGGGCTCAGGGCTGAGAATAATTCATCCGCCCTGACCATTGCAGACCTTATTCAGGAAAACCTGCCTGATGATAATGACTAGCTCTCAGCTTTTCCCAATCCACCGAAGGCAACCATGAGAAATGCCATTGCCGCTACACCACCCTGCATGAATGCTCCAATATAAGCCTGAGCGGAGATTGCCAGTATCAGTCCTGCACCGGTTGCGAAAAGGCACATGTACATGATAAGCGCACACCCGGTTGTCACTTTGCCACGAGCCATAGCAATCAGGCCCGCTACACCGCCTAATGCGAGGAAGAGGTTATAAAAGCCCTGATTATAGAAAAGTTTCTTTAATACGAGCGCCTGATCGTAAACTTCAACATTAACTCCTGCCTTCAGTTTTTCGATTGCAAATTCATGAATAAAGGGCTGCATCCATAAAAATGATTCAGCCACAAATACGCCGATGTGAAACAGTATTACAAAAAGGACCAGAATAAGCGTAATAAATTTCATTTCATCTCTCCCCGGTTTAAAGACTGTCTTTCCTGTTACTTGAGTCTTTTATCGAGAAAGTCAATGACTTTTGCCCATGCATCTATTCTGTTTTTTCTTTTTGCCAGACCGTGTCCTTCGTCCGGATAGACCAACAACTCAACATCCCGCCCGAGTTCCTTTAAGGTGTCATGCATCTGTTCTGCTTCTGACACAGGCACTCTGGGATCATTTGCACCGTGAATTATAAACAGAGGGGCAGTTATATCAGCGGCTTTATTGATGGGTGAAATTCTTTCCAGCATTTCAAGGTCATGCTCCAGTGAGCCATATTCGACCTCCCGCATTTCCCGCCGCCATATGGATGTGTTTTTCAGGAATGATACAAAATTTGAGATACCGACAATATCGACTCCCGCAGCCCAGTATTCAGGATAAAAAGCCAGATTAGCCAGAACCATATAGCCACCATAGCTGCCACCTGTCAGGACTATTTTATTTTCGTCAAATTCCGGGCGTTGTGCAAGGTAGTGGCGCAGGTAGACGATATCCTGAACGGAATCCAGACGTTTTTCCTTGTCATCCAGAGTAACATAATGCTTGCCATAACCGGTACTGCCACGAACATTTGGGGCTGCCACGGCATAACCATGATTAAGGAGATACTGGGTTACCGGGTTGAAGTCCGGACCATATTGAGATTCCGGACCTCCATGGATCACCACCACCACAGGGTAAGGCTTATCTGCAGGCTGTTTGGGAGTGTATACAAATACAGGGATCTTCAGGTCATCAAAGGAGCTGTATTCTACCAGCTCAGGCTCAACAAGCTCATAAGATGGTATTGTCTGGTGATCAGGAGAGATTTTGGTGGCACTTTCCTTTTTTCTATCCCATAGCCAGACACCCATGGCCCGCGTAGAACTTCCAAAACTGAAAAGTAGCCTGCCTGCATCTTCTGACAAGCGTGAATTCCCGACAGACCCTTTAGGTATGCCATTTGTTGATATGGGGGACATATCAGGGAGACTAAACAGTTTCAGAGTACTATAGCCCCCCTCATTCAGGGTAACAGAGAGAAGGCTGTCGTCCCTTGAGACTTCCACTTTCTGAACATTCCAGCCAAATTCCCGAATGTTCTTCTGTTTACCTGAGGCAAGACTATAGAAATGTATATTTGCAAAATCACTATCCATGTTGGATATCAGATAAAATCCTGAACTGTCAGCAAGCCATGCCGGGCAAAAACTCAGGGTATTACCCTTACCTGAAGCGATCTCTTTGATCTCGCAGGTTTCAATATCAATAAGCAGCAAATCATTACTGGTATTGGAACTGGCAATGCTGACTATCAGATATTTTCCATCAGGAGAAAACCCCTGGGCGTCGCACCAGCCACGTTCCTTAATCAAACAACGTGCGGCACCTGTGTCAATATCCATTACATAGATATCAAAATCCTTACCATTCACTGCATTTGATGCATATGCAATAAATTTTCCGTCCCTGGAGAAACCGCCGATACGGTGAAGAGCTTTCGGGTTGCAAGTCAGGTCTCTGACTTTATCTGTATTAAGGTCATATAAATAAAACTGGGTATGCTCGTCTCCATCTTTATCCTTGCCAAAAAGGATCTGGTTATGATGGGGACGGAAGCCTGCAAACATCAGGCGATCAGTGTAATCGGTTAATCTTCTTGTATCAGAGCGATCAATATTGGCCAGATAAAGCTGCATTGTCCCTGTAGAGTTATCCTGAAAGGCTATCTGTGTTTCATCTTCATTGAA
>JBOEGA010000172.1:0-19843 GCA_050633205.1 Methyloligellaceae bacterium
GTCATATGCTTCATCGTCCGGGCTATCGCTAACCCCCATGACAAGTACTCTTGAAGCTTTAAGATTCGCCGGAGCTATCAGATCAAGGGAGTTATTATTTTTACCTTTAAATTCAGCAAAGTCTGCTGCACGAGAAATTGCCCCGCCAGATTCGTCATCAAGTAACTTTGCCATTTCGGAATATTCAGGGCCTTCATTTGTTAGTACAACGACTGTCCCTTTTTCAGGTTTGCTTATTTTTCCGAAGACGATATCCAGTGTGCTGCTCATAGTGTAGACATCCTTAAAAACGTATATTTAGTTGCCAGATAGGTTGAATATTTGTAGGAATTTTTGAGTTTCAGGCTATATGGGTAATAACCTGTGGGGAAAATAGCCTCAAGCGTTTGAATTTCATTTGGGTTTGGAGTTTAACAAAATGATTGCAGACAACCAAGAGAATTGAACCTGAAGAACAAATCAGTAAACACAATTAGGACAGCTAAGCATTGGATTTTTATCGGGGCTGCATTCTTCAGATACAAAATGCTGCCGAATGTGTTAGATGACAGGTTCTGACGTTAAAACTTCTAAATCCTATGTTGAGTCTATTACTTAGGTGGAAAAAACGCTATTTGGAAGCAGTTCCTCGCAGCATTATAATTATAACAGGTACATCTGGTCAGGATTTGATACTTTATGGACACGTATAGTAAACATGTATTCAAACAAGTTGCCTCTTCGCTTCTGCTGATCCTGATTTCCCTGACTCTGATTGTATGGATGGCTACAGCACTCAAGCAGCTGAAGCTTGTAACGTCTCAGGGGCAAAGCTTTTTCATTTTTCTCCAGATGACAACACTGGCACTTCCTAGCCTGATGGGATTTGTTGCTCCAATAGCTTTGCTAATAGCCTGCCTGCACATTTTGAACCGCGTAGACGGTGACAGTGAACTGATTGTTATGAATGCCGGAGGTGCCAATATCTGGCGAATTGCAAAACCCTATTTGCTGTTATCCATGATAGTTGCCGTAGCTCTCCTGTTGTCAAATCTGTATTTACAACCCTACAGCCTGAGAACATTGAAGGAATATGTCATCAAGGTTCGAACTGACCTGATCTCCCAGGTGCTGCAGCCTGAGAAGTTTTCCAGTCCTGAAAAAGGGCTGATGTTCCACATCCGGGAAAAATCTCCCGAAGGTGATCTGCTTGGGCTGGTAATTAATGATTCCCGGGATGAAAAGCAGGTGATGACCTATCTGGCCGAACGTGGTCGAATCGTTCAGAATGGCGAAAATGCCTATCTGGTCATGCAACAGGGACATATTCAAAGAAAAGATGGCCAGAAAAAAACTGTCCAGATTATTGCATTTCAGCAATATATCTTTGATTTAACTAGCTTTGGCCCTGACACAAAGAATGCTAAAAGAAATTATAAGCCACGGGAAAGATATCTAAACGAATTGTTAAACCCTGCGCGCAATGATCCCTATTATAAAAGATCCCCGGGTAAGTTACGGGCAGAAGTTCACGATCGTTTTGTAACCCCGCTCTACCCTCTAGTGTTTGCTATTCTGGCTGTTGCCATGATTGGTCAGGTGAGATCTACTCGCCAGAGAAGTCTGAATGGTGTTTTTCTTGCTTTTGGGCTGGCTATTTTTGTTAAAGTATTAGGCGTTGCGTCCGCGAATATGATTGCTAAAAAAGCGGCGTTGGTACCGGTTGTGTATATCATTCCGATTGGCGCATTTCTTCTTGCTGCATTTTGGATGCAATCCAATGCTGGCCTGGGAAGGCGCAAAAAACAGTAGATCTTGTTTTTGACAATATTTCAATTGCTTATATCACGGTTTACTAGAATCGAATTTAGTCATATAAGTAACCCGAAATACGGGACCAACAGGGATAGAACATGCTTAGCAGAGGCACATTAACGCGATATATGTTTATGCGCTTTTTTCTTGCCATCCTTGGTGTCTTTTTTCTGTTTTTGTTCCTTATTTATCTTATCGACCTGGTTGAGATGCTGCGCGTTGCCACAAAACGAGGTGGAGCGACCTTCTTCACTGCTGCATGGATAACTTTCCTTCGTCTGCCTGCTTTTGCTGAAATCTGCCTGCCCTTTGCTGTTCTGGCTGGCAGCATAGGCTCATTCCTGCTTCTGAGCAGAAGCTCTGAGTTAATCATCGCACGGGCTTCAGGAATGTCTGTCTGGCAGTTTATAATGCCAGCAATACTTGTAGCGATATTATACGGTATTATCTCCGTAACTCTCTATAACCCGTTGGCCGCATTGGCTAAAGCTGAAGCTGAGCGATTTTACGCAGAGACTTATGGAAAATCCACGTCAGTCTTTAAATCTGCTAAAAGTAGTGGAGCGTGGTTGAGACAGAACAGCGTTGATGGGCAGTCCATCATTTCTGCTACTAACGTAGCAAATGGGGGAACTCTGCTAACAAATGTCACAATTATTCAATACGACAAGAATGGAAAGTTCTTCGAAAGAATCGATGCTCAAAAAGCCACACTGAAAAATGGCAGGTGGGTTTTGTCAGAAGTATGGGTCAGTCTTGTCGGGAGAGATACTGTTTTTTATAAAAATTTTGTTGTGAGCACAAATTTGACACCGACTCGCGTTAAAGATGCATTCGGTTCTGCCAATTCTGTTTCATTCTGGGAGCTGCCTCGCTTCATAGATATCGCAGAAAAGGCCGGATTATCGGCTACGAGGTTCAAAGTTCAGTACCAACTGTTGCTTTCGCGCCCCTTAGTTTTGATTTCTATGGTTTTATTGGCTGCTACCTGTTCCCTAAAGGGGTTTAGATTTGGTAACATACAACAAATGGTCATAAGTGGCTTAGCCGCAGGGTTTGTGTATTTTATGGCTGCAGAGGTTTCGCGTAACGTGGGAATGGCGGGGCTTACTGCACCAGCTATCGCTGTCTGGGTCCCTGTTTTTATTGCTTGTTGCTTAACAATAACGGTGCTTTTGTATCAGGAGGATGGTTAAAATGATTGGGGCGTCTAAGTCATCAGCCATCCAGATGCGTAATTTATGGACTGAAGAAATGAAAAATTTTAAAAACGCAATTGTCCATGTTAGCTGTGTACTAGGCCTTTCGGCGGGGCTTGGACTGGCTGGGGGTCATATCGAATCTGCTGTCGCACAGGATAGCGCACTAAAGAAATATTCAGTAGCAAAGAAGAAACTGCCTCTTTTGCTTCAGGCTGATAAAGTATCCTATGATAACCGTAAAAACCGGGTCGTAGCTAAAGGTAATGTTGAAATATACTACAACAAACATGCCTTGTTTGCTGATATGGTTATTTATGATCAGCGTAAAAATACTCTAAGTGCTATAGGTAATGTGCGGATTAAAGAACCTGGCGGAACCATGGTTTACACAGACCGTACAACTCTGACCGACGATTTTCGTGAAGGTTTTATACAATCTCTTAAGATCGTTACTAAAGATAACGCCAGAATTGCTGCAGCACGCGCTCGTCGGGTAGATGGTGATACAACAGTTTTTGAACGCGGTGCTTTCACAACATGTAAAGCCTGTAAAAAAACTGGCAATGTACTTTGGCGGATTAAAGCCGGTAAAATCACCCATAAGCAAAAAGAAAAGAATATCTACTATGAGGATGCAACTCTGGAATTCCTTGGTATTCCAGTTGCCTATATCCCTTACTTCAGTCACCCTGATCCGACAGTGAAACGTCGCTCTGGATTTCTGTTCCCAAAAATTTCAAACTCGTCCGATCTGGGCTTCATTTTCGAGCTGCCTTACTTCTACAATATCGCACCTAATAAAGATTTGACGTTCAGCCCTAAGGTTACTTCAAAACAGGGAATTCTCTGGCAGGGTGAATGGAGACACCGGACTGAAAAAGGTGCTTACAGCATTAAGCTGGACGGTATACGTGAAGAAAACCCTGATGCTTCTCTTTCATCTCGATATCGCGGTAGTGTGAATACTACGGGTGCTTTTAAAGCCGCTGAAAACTGGAGATGGGGCTGGGATATCACGGCAGAGAGCGATGATACCTACCGTCGTAAATATGGCATCGATAATATCCTGACTACAAACCGTGTTTCCAAGGTTTATGCTATCAGGCAGACTGAAAGAAACTGGCTTGAAGCTAATATGTACCATTTCGGTGCTTTGACATCTCTTGATGGCTCGAATGCAGAAGCATTTGTCCACCCTTCAGTTGACTATAACCATGTATTCTCTGATCCGGTACTGGGTGGTGAGCTTAGTTTTGATGCAAATGTTCTAAGCCTTTCCCGTAATGAAGGAACAGATACCAACCGCGTTGTTGCTCGTGTTAAATGGCGCAGAACCATGGTTGACTCACTAGGACAGGTTTATGAGCCGTTCTTCCAGGTGCGCGGAGACGCTTACCATGTAACAAATGTTGATGATACTCCTGGTGTGACACCAGACGGACAGAACTACGTTACCCGCGGTCAGGCAGTTGCTGGTATGACATACTCGTTCCCGTTCGTATCAAGAACTAAGCGTGCGTCCCATATTGTTGAGCCAATTGTACAGCTCGTATCCAGAACCAATGTTGGTAATCAGGATCCACTACCTAACGAAGATGCACGTAGTTTGGTGTTTGATGATACAATCCTGTTCGATGCAAACAAATTCTCCGGTTACGACCGTATGGACGACGGTACACGCGTCAATGTTGGTGCACGCTATACTATGCAGATGCATTCTGGCGGACATCTTAAAGCGGTTGTAGGGCAAAGCATTCATGTTGCTGGCGACAATCCTTATGCTAAAGGTACTGGTCTGGATACAAAACGATCTGACTATGTAGCTGCAGTTTATCTTGAACCAAGTGCAAACTTTATGCTGCTTTCTCAGGCCCGCTTTGATGAGAAAACATTTGATATTAAAAGAACTGACATCTTTATGAGAGCATCTTACGGCCCTCTGCATGGCTCATTAAACTACGCCAGCATTGATGGTGCTCTTGATGAAACTGAAACTGGTATTCCTGAAGACAGAGAAGAAATACAGGCAAAAGCAAGCTTGCAGGTTTCTAACTACTGGTCAGTATTCGGAAGCCTTCGCTATGATCTGGCTGATGAAAGCTTTATTCAGGACGAAGTTGGCCTTCAGTATGCTGATGAGTGCTTTGTATTGTCAGTTAGCTACAACGAATCGTTTATCAGTGACGGTGATATCGAGCCTGATAATAAGGTTATGGTTCGCTTCGAGCTTAAACAACTTGGTGGAACCAGCATTCAGACCGATATTTCTGATAACCTGACCTCAGGTACAGATGAGCAATAGGTAAATATGTGTTTGAAAGATCTTTTTGTCTCAAACACATATTTTTGATCTAATTGAACGATACAGTTTGGCATGATATAAAAAGGCAATATTAAATATTGCCTTTTTCTGTTTAACCCTCATGAGAAAAACAGGCCTGCCCCCCAGGAAAATGAGGCTGTATAACGAGGAAAGAGACGGTGCCAGAATGCAGATAAAAATATCTCACCAGATCAAGCGACTTCTTACGTTTTCTATTGTCGGCTCTACGCTTCTGTTTCAGGCTAGTGTAGTGCAGGCTCAATCCCAGTCAATTCTTGTTCTGGTAAATGATGAACCAGTCACTGCATTTGATGTGAAAGAGCGCACCAGGCTGAGCCTTGCAAGCTCTCGGGAAGCACAAAGCATGCTGAAAGCCAAATTTAAATCTCAGCGGACCAGAGATCGTTTCAAGGCCTTTATGCAGGAAAACCGCCCTACCAGCAGGGAAGAGGCAAATCAGCTAAAGAACAAGTTTATCATGAAGCTGCGCTCTGAGGTTCAGGGCGCTCTGGCCAGAAAACTTAAAAAGAAAGTACTTGAAGAGCTGATTGATGAACGCCTTATGCTTCAGGAGGCAAAAAAGCAAAACCTTGTTGTTAGCAAAGCTGATGTTGACAAAAGACTGACATTACTAGCCAAACGAAATAAAGATAAAGCTACCGGCCGCCCATTAAGTCTGAAACAGTTTTTGACTAACCTTGAGCGTTCCGGTATTAGCGAGCGCACATTCAGAGCCAGAATGAAAGCAAGTCTGGCATTCCAACAAGTCATTTACCGCAAATATGGACGAGTGGTACAAAACCGCGGAACAGACCGGGAAATAGACATTATTCTGGCGTCATCCGGTGATGTGAAAAAGAATACGGAATTCAATGTGCAACGGATTAAGCTGGCCGTTGGTAAAGACGCGAATCAGCAGACTATCGCTAAACGATTACTCGATGCAGAGGTCCTGAGAAGCAAATTCACCTCCTGTAAGAATACAGAAAAACTTGTGAAGGGTATTAGCGGCGGCAGTGTCCAGTCTTTGGGGCGCAGAACACCAAAACAACTCCCCAAAGCTGCCCGGGCAATTTTCCTTCAGGCAAAGTCTGGGGAAATGACACCTCCTAACATTACTAATGAAGGCATTATTCTTTATGCTATATGCTCACGTAGAAATGTTGCCGGTGATGATAAGGCTCGTGCTCAGGTGAAAAACAAGCTGAGACAACAGGAGTTCCAGTTGCTTCGCCGCCGATATCTCCGTGATTTACGTCAGGACGCTTATATCGATTATAAGTCTTCTTAAAAGCGGGCTTTAGAAATGCATACTCAACAGAATACCCTGGCACTTACTATGGGAGATCCTTCCGGGATTGGTATTGAGATTGCGTTAAAAGCCTGGTTGCAACGGTTTGATCAGCATATACCTACATTCTGCCTCTTGGCAGAACCTCAGGCCGTTGCCAGATACGCTGCTATTTTGGACCTTAAAGTTCCATTTCAGGTTGTAAGCCATTTTCATGATGCTCCCTCAGCCTTTGAAAAACATTTGCCAGTCCTTGAGATTTCACTTGAAGATGATATTGAGCCAGGCAATCCCAGGCCTGAAGCAGCATCGGCCATAATAAGTTCAATTCAGAAAGCAGTTGAACTTACCATTGCAGGTGCAGCATCTGCCGTGGTGACAAATCCTATCGCAAAATCAGTGCTTTATAAGGCTGGCTTCATACATCCAGGCCATACTGAGTTTTTAGGTGAACTTGCCGGAAATATTTCGGGTACAGCCCCCTACCCTGTAATGATGCTGGCCTCCGAGCAGTTACGCACAGTCCCGGTCACAGTTCATATTCCACTTGAGGAAGTAGCAAAAACTCTTAAATTTGAGGGTATTACACGTACGGTCTCGACAGTCTGTCATGACCTGAAGCAATACTTTAACATTAAAGAACCGCGTATCGCAGTAACAGGCTTGAACCCTCATGCAGGCGAAAGTGGAGCTCTGGGGCAGGAAGAAATAGATATTATCATCCCTGCCGTTAAGTATCTGCAATCCGAAGGTCTGAATGTTAAGGGGCCCTACCCCGCGGATACAATCTTTCATTCAGAAGCCCGCAAGACTTATGATGTGGTTGTTGCCATGTATCATGATCAGGCCCTCATACCTTTGAAAACTCTCAGTTTTGATGAAGGAGTAAATGTTACGCTGGGGCTTCCGTTTATACGCACATCTCCTGATCATGGAACCGCTTTTGATATTGCTGGCAAAGGGCTTGCCAATCCGTTAAGCCTAATACATGCGCTCAAGCTTGCCAGCAGGATGGCAGAGAATTCCCGAAAGACAGATCCTAAATGACAAAAGACGGCCTCCCACCTCTTCGTGAAGTTATCAAAGACCTCAGCCTCTCTGCCAAAAAAAGCCTCGGACAAAACTTCATCCTTGATCTTAACCTGACACGACGCATCGCCCGTGCCGCAGGATCACTGGAAGAAACCACTGTTGTAGAGGTAGGCCCCGGCCCCGGAGGTCTAACCCGTGGCCTGCTCATGGAAGGCGCCAAAAAAGTCGTGGTTATAGAGAAAGATGAAAGGTGCATCCCCGCTCTTCAGCAGATTTCTGACCATTATCCAGGTCGTTTAGAAATCATTATTGGAGATGCGCTAAAAGTTGACATCAAATCTCATGTCGAAGGACGGACACAGATCGTAGCCAACCTGCCGTATAGTGTTGGTACAGCACTTCTTATACATTGGTTGGAAGACGACCCCTGGCCGCCTTGGTATGAGCGTATGACCTTGATGTTTCAAAAGGAAGTTGCAGAGCGTATTGTCGCATCCGAAGGTAGTAAAGCCTATGGAAGACTGGCAGTTTTCTGCCATTGGAGAAGCGATCCAAGCATTGTTCTTAGACTTCCGGCCAAGGCCTTTACACCGCCTCCAAAGGTAGACTCTGCGCTGGTGCAACTTGTTCCCAAAGAAATGCCACGTTTGGACTGCACCCTTATGTCGCTTGAGAAAGTAACCTCTGCCTCTTTTGGGCAAAGGCGTAAAATGCTAAGACAGAGCCTGAAGGTTCTCGGAATCGATCACTTAGCGCTATTGGAAGAAGCCGGAATTGATCCTCAAATCCGCGCGGAAAAAGTCCCGATAGCAGACTTCTATAAACTCGCTAAGCTTTTGGATGAAGCAATATGACAGAAAAACTCACACGCCAGGCTTTAGAAACTTACGGCCAGCCACTTATTGAACTGACAGAAGATCTGCCAACTGTTCAGGGTGGAGAAATTCTCGTTAAAATTCGCCACTGTGGTGTTTGCCATAGTGACCTGCATTTGCAGGATGGTCACTTTGACTACGGCGGAGAACAAAAAGCAAGCATCGCCGGTTTGCATAAACTCCCGCACACACTTGGTCACGAGATCGAAGGTGAAGTTGTTGCAGTTGGACCTGATGCGACAGGTGTATCAGTCGGTGAACGCCGCGCAGTTTACCCATGGATCGGCTGCGGTTCATGCAGCAACTGTAAAAAAGAGGTGGAGCACCTTTGTGACGCTCCTCGCGCTCTTGGCATTACGCGCGCTGGCGGTTATGCAACTCACGTAGTTGTTCCAGACACACGCTATCTTATTGACTACACAGGCATCCCTGCTGAAGTTGCTGGATCACTTATGTGCGCAGGCCTTACAGGTTACGCGGCATTGAAAAAGCTTCCTGCAAATGTTTCCGCTTCTCCAAAACTGATCATCGGTCTTGGCGGTGTTGGCATGATGGCGCTTAAAATGGCTAACCTTATGTTTGAAACAGCTCCGGTTGTTGCTGAACTTGACCCGGCCAAGCGCGATGAAGCTCTTGCAATGGGTGCATTGGATGCATTCGATCCAACTGACAGAGATGCTGTAAAAGCAGCTAAAAAGAAGCACGGCCTGTTTGATGGTATCGTTGACTTCGTAGGCAATCCAAAAACAGTTCAGTTAGGCATGAGCCTTGTAAACAAAGGCGGCCGTGTCGTAATCGTTGGCCTGTTTGGCGGCGAGATGAGATACCCAATTCCGATGCTTGCACAGCGCGAAGTATCAGTTGTCGGTTCTTATGTAAGCTCGCTTCCTGATGCAATCGAAATGATGGAACTTGTCAAAGCAAAAGGCGGCGTTGGCAATGTAAGCATTTCAACAAGACCTATGAATGAAGCAAGTGCTGCTCTTGATGATCTGCGTGCCGGTAAGGTCAATGGACGTGTTGTACTAACGGACTAGATACGACTTCACGACAACAATAAAAAATCTGAAAAGCAGCGGGATATTATCTCGCTGTTTTTTTGTGGACCTGTAGTGAAGAAAGGCAACTGATTGTATTTAAGAGGAGGGACTTTCAAGGCGGTATCTTACAAAAACCTGACCATTAACTGACAGATGACCATCTTCAATAAAACCCATACGGAATACGGCTTTTGAATTGGTTCGCCCAGGTGGAAACAGAATAGTGAAAGATGACAGCTCCATCTGCTTGAATGCCAGCTCCTTTATCCTGTCAAATATCTTCCTGCCCCACCCCCAGAAATCCGGATGGAGGACAAGAGCAAAGTCAGCCTCTCCGTTTTCTGGCTGTAATCCTCCCCAGCCAGCAAACTCACCTTTGATCACGAAGGCATAAGGACCATACCCGTGCTGCCTCCATAACTGCTGTTTTGCCTGAAGAAAGGCACTGCATTGCTCATGGGTAAAACGAGCTCCGATCAATGGCATCTGCCTGCCTACATCCTCGTTATTCATAAGCTCTATGATTTTTTCCTCTTCTATTTCGGAGAGATGAACGAACTGAATATCATCCATTTATAAAACCTTACACAGACAATTTTTAATTGCAGTTTAAATTTTCCATACTTTGCAGTATAGACTTAGAGGGAACCATCAGAGAGAAGCGACCCTTGTTTACTGCCACCATAACGCCTGCAATATTATAACTATTTTTGTTTTTCGCAAGAACAGGGCCTCCGGAACTTCCATGATTTGTATCACAATTTGTTGTCCAGATTCCTCTGTACTTTTTAAGGACTTTGCAATTGAAATGAGCACTGAGTATATGGCGCCTGTCTCTGGGATAACTGGGGTGGATCAGGGAAGTATCTTCCTTTAGGTCTGCTGAGAGGCTTAAAGGAGGGACTTTCAATTTGTTCTTTAAAACCAGTACAGCAAAATCATTTTCCAGCAGTTTTCGCCGTTCTCCCTTATGCTGAATGCTTTTCAGATATTCAGGAAGATGTACGCATTTTACCTTTGAATGCCCAAGGTGCTGACCTCGATTAACACCTGCAAGAAAATGCATATGATGAATTGGCAGTATTCCTCCACTACGACTGTTGATAAGACAATGAGCGGCTGTAAGGACTCTATCCGGAGCAATCAGTGCGCCGGTACAGCTTACCCGGTTGCGGTAGCCAGATATGTTGACCTGTCCGACAGCCGACCATGGAGTTCCTTTTTCAGAGATAATCACTCTGTCATCACTGCCGATCACACCAGTTTGAGGTAAGGCTGGTATAATGGTTGCAAGCATAAATATGCATAATATAAAAAGGGTCAGAATCAATTTCTGCAGGTATTGCAGCAAATAAAAAGGCGATGTATTAAACATCGCCATATTTATTGTCTTTGGAAATTCATTGGATCGCATATTCGTGCCGATCTGAAAACACCTTAATGGTTTTATTATACGCAGTACTCACCACCCCGATCAATATTATGAACGGCAATGTCCATCCTGATAAGGCAGAACCATAAATGATTATGCTTAAAAAGTCGTTAGGATCGAGCTAACTCAAGCTGTTTCTGAGCTTCAGCCTTAACATCCGGGCTTTGTTCTTCTTTAACAAGCCCCTCCAAAGCCTTTATAGCACTATCAGATTTTATTTCGCCCAGCAGCTTTACAATAACCAGCCTTACACGCCAATCCAGTTCTGTGCGGGCTTTAATCAGAGTGGTTAAAGAACCAACTGACTCTGTACTTTTAATTTTTCCCAGAGACTTTGCTGAAGCAGAGCGCACGTAAGATACAACATCTTCATTCAGAGCTTTTGTCAGGGCTTTAATGCTGGCAGCATTACTATATAATCCGAGTGCATACGCAGCTTTTTCACGAACCAGCCACTCAGGATCTTTTTTCAAAGATTTCACAAGGATCGGCAATGCTTCGGCAGATTGAAGTTGTCCCAGTAATACAACAGCTTCCTGCCTGACATCCCTGTCTTTGCTGGATAGTTTTCCTGCTAAAAATTCTATCTCATTTTTAGCCTTTACTGCTTCATTTGCGTAAGCCTCATTTTTCCATGAAATATTGCTGACTGTAAATGTAATTACAAGTGTCAATACGGCAAGGCTGTATCCAATGATCCTGCTCATTTTTGATTATTCCCGATTTTATTTTTTAGAAGTTTATTCTGCCTGCCATTAACAGAGATACTTTGACCATGTTGTGTCAACCTCTTAACATAATTAGGGAAATACCGGGAAAACATTTCAGAAAATCGCCTTTTTCGGTATTGAATTCGCAATGAGTGTCATAATAAGGAAGGAAGTTATCTATTTTTCAACGGGATTTTGTTATGTAAATGTTTTAATTAGAAAGCTGTTGGAGAACTATTCATGAACTCAACTGCAACTGTTACAAGAGGTGGTTCGGTAAATACTGTAAAAATTGGTGACAATGATACCGTCCTGGAAGCCATGATAGACGCCAACCTCAACCCGCCCCACTCCTGCATGTCAGGCACATGCGGAACCTGCAAAGCCAAACTCGTAAGCGGCAACGTAGAAATGGACTCCTACCTCGCCCTGACAGATGAGGAAATGTCTTCCGGATATATTCTATGCTGCCAGGCTAGGCCGACGACAGCGGAGATTGCGATTGGGTATGAGGAGTGAGGTGCGTACCCAGTATATTCCACTATCCCTATCCTTAAATAGCCAGCTGCAATGGGTCATTCATATTAGGTAGATTGAGCAGAAAAGTGGTGTTCGTTTATACACCGCATAGGCTATTCAAGATTGAGATCTTAAAAAACAATGTAAATTGCGGAAATGGTAATAGAAGGAATTTATTGGGGCTGGGATTGTTGAGAGTTAAGGTAGTTTTTTGGCAGGAAACAGTTGTGCAGCTAAATATTTCCAGTTTGACGCCTCCCTTAGTTTAGAGATTTTAGAGTCAGTATTCAAAATGCTATATTTCCACATCATCAGCTTTATCTCTATTGCAATCAAAACAAGTAAGTCTCAAATTATGCTCCTCAGAGCTTCCCCCCTTTGATACAGGTATTATGTGATCAAATTCTACCTCATCATCCCTAAGGTGAACACCACAATGCTGACAAGTGTAATTATCCCTGCGAACTACCCGTATTTTAGTTTTGAAAGGAATGTAGCGTCCGGTTCTCCTTTGAGTGGCAGTTTCTGTTAAATTTTCTGCAGCGAAAAAAACTGGACAAATATGTCCAAAAATATTGCAAGCACCTTCTTCAAACTCTACGGGTATTTCTTCTGGATAATCATTTGGGTTAAAGTTACTTACCATTTCTTGGAACCACCTTCTCCGTCCTTTACCTAACGGCTGAGTAACATCATCCTCGCCACTTTCTAAAGCTTTTGTAAACTTCTCACGTTTTTCTTGAGCTTTTTGCTCTAATCTTACTCTAAAGCTCGGCTCAAGAGCATCTAAGTCCACTTTTGTTCCTAGACCTAAATCAAAGGCGACACGATATTCATGCAGAGGAGGCAACTCACCACTTAAAAACTTTGTAACAGGATCACCACTATTGAGGGCCTCTTCAAAACGATCTTCCGCAATAAGATCATTCCAAGCTATCTGTAGCAGCAAATCTTCATCTACAAGTAAATTTTCATATAATTCTCTTCGTTCTTCCGTAAGTTTTCCTGTTTCACCAATGCGATCTGTTTCTAGGCACTTCTTATAATATATATTTGCTTTCTCTCTTTCACGTCGAATTGGAGGTAACAGCGGCAACTGCTCCACTAGTGGTCCATAAGGGCAATATTTTAATTCCCAACAAGGTTTGCAGACACGAGAAGTTCTTTCTTTCCAATCGGAAAATATGTCCGCGTCTGATTCGCCCTCTTTATACCCAAGGCGCTTTCGAATAGATATATGGATCTTGCTCATTTTGACCCCACTTGAAAATATAGGAACATAAATATTGAAGAGGAGGTCGCAAGTATACAAAAAAACACCTGCTGTTAATAAACAGGACTTACAAACATGACCGATACTCTCCCCCTGACTATATTTTATCACTAGAGGATTTTCCATTTCCAAACAAAAAAAAGCGGGCACCTTCCAGCACCCGCCTTTCGAAATCACGACCTGTCAAGCCGGCAACTACATCCGCTCGATAACCACAGCAATACCCTGCCCGACACCAATACACATAGACGCCACAGCATATTTGCCATCAATGCGCTCAAGCTGACGAACAGTCGTCAGACAGATACGGGCGCCTGAAGCACCAAGTGGGTGACCAACTGTGATCGCACCACCATTAGGATTAAGACGGGAATCATCACCTGCAATGCCAAGCTGCTTACAGCAACCAAGAACCTGTGTAGCAAACGCTTCGTTGATTTCGATAACGTCCATGTTTTTCAACTCAAGACCAGCACGGGCAAGAGCTTTGTTTGTTGCTTCAACCGGACCAAGACCCATAACGCGAGGATTAACACCGGAAATTGCACCTGCAATGATGCGGGCACGTGGGCGGATGCCGTATTTCTCGCCGATAGCCTCCGAACCAACAAGAAGTGCACCTGCACCGTCGTTAACACCAGACGCGTTACCAGCAGTAACAACACCACCTTCAAACAGATTTCTAAGCTTCTGAAGCGTAGCAAAATCAGTGCCCGGACGCGGATGCTCGTCTTCAGCAAAGATGATAGGATCTTTCTTGCGCTGCGGAATTGAAATCGGGTGGATCTCATCCTTGAAGAAACCATCCGCCCGTGCAGCTTCAAAAGTCGCCTGGGAACGCGCAGCAAAATGATCGCTTTCCTCACGTGTAACGCCAAGGTCTTTCGCGATATTGTCAGCAGTTTCAGGCATTGTGTCAGCGCCGAACTGAGCTTCAATTTTCGGATTAGGGAAACGTGCACCGATTGTTGAATCAAACGCTCTGATTTCGCGGCTGTAAGCAGACTCTGCTTTCGCCATTACGATCGGACCGCGACTCATAACTTCCGTACCACCGGCAACAAACAATTCACCTTCACCGCTTTTAACCGCACGTGAAGCGTCAAGCACTGCAGCCATACCACTACCGCACAGACGGTTGACAGTAATACCGCCAGCTTTGACAGGAAGACCCGAAAGCAAACCTGCATGACGCGCAACGTTACGTGCATCCTCACCTGCCTGGTTTGTACAGCCTATAATGACGTCTTCCACGGCATCCGCAATACCATCATGGCGGGCAACAAGTCCGCGAATAACTTCAGCTAAAAGATCGTCAGGGCGAACAGGTGCAAGTGTGCCGGCATAGCGACCGAATGCGGAGCGAAGTCCGTCATAGATATAAGCATTAGTCATAGTAGTTGGCCTTCCTTATTCTTCTGTATCAAGTGAAACACCCAGCATTGCTCTGCGTTTCAACCAAGGGCTTGGACGATATCGGGGATCGCCATAAAAATCGTATAGGTTCTCAAGGATTGTCAGGATTATTTTTGGACCGATGTTATCTCCAAATTCAAGAGGGCCAAATGGATACCCAAGTCCCATCTTGACTGCACGGTTTACATCAGCCGGGCTTGCAATTCGCTGCTGGGCAATATCAGATCCGATATTTACAATATGCGCAACAATCCGCTGAGCAATAAAGCCGGGACTGTCATTGATCATGGTCACCTTCCTACCGGCACTTGAAAATGCAAATTGTGCGGATTGCTTAACTGCATCAGTGGTTACAGGAGATGACATCAGGCATACACGGCTTTCAAAGCTGAATATACTGTCAATGCCAATACAGCGCTCTGCAGGATAATTGCCCTCGACAGCGGTTGTGGTTACGTCCTTACCGATTGGGGTCAGCAGAATTATCGAACTATCTGAAGGACTATCAGCAGTGTCAATGCTCCACCCTGCATCATTGAGAAGGGCTTCAATTTTATCTTTTGCATGAGTAACTGCACCCAACCAGATGGCTGTTTTCTCACCTGTAGTTACCGGAATTTCCTCATCCCATAGAGGCCTGTTGCCTTCATACCTATAAAAACCCTGCCTGGTTTTGCGCCCCTTTAGCTCTGCCATAACATATTGCTTTGTTATATAGCTCGGACGATAACGGGGTTCCTGATAGAACTGCCCGTAAATAGACTCCATTACTGCATGGGATATATCTATTCCAACAAGATCAAGCAGCCCGAACGGACCGATCTTGAAATGAGCAAGATCTCCAAGTGTTCTGTCAACATCTACTGTCTCAGCTATACCTTCGCCAAGTATGCGCAAGGCTTCTGTGCCAAATGCACGACCTGCATGGTTTACAATAAAGCCGGGAGCATCTTTAACGACCGGTGCATAATGACCGCAGAACTCGCCCAGTTTCTGAAGCGTATCAACCACTGACTGTTCCGTACGAATACCACCAATGACTTCAACGATTTTCATTACAGGAACCGGATTAAAGAAATGAAAACCAGCAACCCGCCCGGGCAGTCTGGTGCCCGCCTGAATTTCCGTAACGGATAATGAAGAGGTGTTTGTTGCCAGAATACAGTCATCACTGACTATATCATCCAGCTGTCTGAAGAGACTGATTTTTGCTTCAGTTTTTTCTACAATAGCTTCAACAACAACTGTGCACTGTGAAAAATCGTTTATATCATTCGTGGCAACTAGAGAAGCTTTTGCCATATCAGCTTCACCTGCATCCATACGGCCTTTTTCGACCAGCATATCAAACTTTGATTTTATATCGGCAATAGCCTCTTGTATGGCTTCTTCACGGATATCAAAAAGCAGGACCTTGATGCCTTTTGCAGCAGCAATCTGAACTATGCCACGTCCCATAGTGCCAGTGCCCACGACACCCAATATCGTTGTCTCCTGAAAACTGGATGACACCATCTGGTTGTTTCCTCTTTATATCCGTAGCGATTCTTTTTTATTAAGTGAATGCCTTGATTATGGACTTATTAGTCTCATAAATTTCTGAAATGAAAAAGGGGTAAAAGAGCTGTAAGAGCCATTTATCCAGGTTTTCTCAATTCAGAATGCAATTGATCGCATACTATATTTCGCATAGTGGAATTATATTCCATTAAGGTTTGACTTAAGTATTATCCTGTGAGAATTTGAAATGCAACGGCTTTTTAACGCAGTTAGATTGTGCTTCCTTCCAGGCACATAATTAGAGGATAAATTCTTGCGAAAGAGAAGCGATTCATCCGACAGCGGCGATTTAGATGCAGCTTCGAGAAAAAATGACCCGCAATTTGTTACTGCGTTGGCGAGAGGCCTTGATATACTTACAGTATTCCGCCCTGGTGACAGAGAGCTTGGAAATCAGGAAATTGCCGAGCGCACAAAACTACCCAAATCTACTGTTTCACGTTTGCTCTATACTTTAACCAAACTGGAATTCCTCACCTACAATGCCGAAAATGGCAAATATTCCATCGGCTTTAAAGCATTACAGCTTGGCTACACAACACTCGGGATCTGGGGGCTGACTGAATTCATTCACCCCATGATGAAAGAACTCGCTGACAGCACAGGCGTCTCAATAGCACTAGCCATGCCTGAAGGAACCATGATGCATTATATCCAGGTTGCCAGACCAAATAATGTCATTCATATTCAGATGGATCGGGGTGCACGTCTGCCTATGACAGTCTCAGCTATAGGCCGGGCTCATATAGTGTCTCTTCCCAGAAAAGAAAAACTGCAGGTTCTCAAACAGATAAGACGGCAGCAAAAAGAAGACTGGCCTCTTGTAAAAGCTGGCTTATACAAAGCTCACGAGTATTTTTATAAACATGGCTTTGTAACTTCCATTGGCGAGTGGGTGAAAGATGTTAACAGTGTCGCTGTTCCCATCTATGCTGAGAAAATTGGCGCCCGTCTGGCGCTCAATCTCGGTGGACCCAGCTTTATGTTACCCCCTGAAAAGCTGATGAATGAGTACGGACCCAAGCTTAAAAAGCTGGCAAAGAATGTTGAGTACAGGTTGTCTGAGTAGAGTATAGGCCGGATTAACCGGCCCTCTCCTATTCCCTTGTCTCTCTTACTTTTTTCAGGAACGCAATTATTTTGCCGGCAAACATTTCAGGTCTGTCAAATTGCGGAAGATGCCCCATTTCGTCATAGATCTGAATATCAGCATTTGGCAAAACATTCTTTACTCTTTCGTTTCCGGGAAATGGCGTAACAATATCATACGCACCCCAGACCATTTGTACGGGAATTCCTGTTGCGGTTACCTTGTGATACAGCTCTTGACTATCTCCCACCGGTGTATTGAAAACAGTTGATAGCAGTGCCCTTTTAAACCCCTTTCTGTTTAATTCAGGACGGTAAAGAGCCTGAAGTTCTTTGATTACACCTGCATCTTTTGAATATTTGGGAATTCTCGCCATCAGAATATTGGTTCCGAGAGTGGAAAAGATATAATTCACTACCGGCTTTGGAAGCTGCAATAGAATTCTGGTTGAAGTAGGCGCTTCCAGCCCAAAACCATCCGGACCTATCCCGATCATGGATATAACTTTTTTTGGATGACGAACGAGATAATCAGATGCCACGAGCGAGCCAAATGCAAGGTTCACGATATGAAATTTCTTATTTGGAATAAGGCTTGTGGTCAGCTCATCAAGCTGCTTTGAATATAACTCAAGATTATATACAAGGTCGGGACGATCAGAATAACCGCGTCCGTAATAATCATATTTCAGAACCCTGTAGCCTGCATTTATGAGCCTTTTATCAAGGTCTTTCCAGACCCACATAGGCAGAGTTGCCCCGGCTGCGAGCACAACAATCTCTCCGTCTTCCGGCCCTTCAATGCTGTAGTGTGTTTCACCCGCAGATAGTTTAATAAGTTTACCGGGAGCGCCTTGTCGCAATCCCTTGTCAACTTCAACGCTTTCTGTAGCCATTAGGTGATTGGCAAGCCAGAGCCCGCCACTCACAATTACTACAAGAACAATCACATACCTTAATATCTTCATTTATCAATGCTTTTTATTAATTTCTATTCTGTACCGGTAATGTGTTAACTGAAACACAACCATTCAATAGCTATTACTGCTCCAGACGGAAAAGACCATAAATGATGCATAAATAAGTTTTTTATAACTCATATCCTGCTATATAATATGAGTTATAAAATGGAGGTTTACTGCTCATGAAATGGAACTGGAAACAACCACACTGGCCAGATTTTCAGTGGGATCGTAGTAAACTGGAGAATATTGAAGCTCAATTTCTTCACACTTCCGGCGTGCTCGATGGCGCACTTAAGCATTTCGATACACAGGACCGGGAGCAGGTTACTATTGATCTTATGAGTACAGAGGCTTTGAAAACCTCTGAAATTGAAGGAGAGATACTCAACCGCGATTCAGTACAATCTTCAATACGCCGCAATTTTGGACTGCAGGATAGCAGAACCGGTATTCCTCCTGCTGAAGCAGGTATTGCAGAAATGATGGTTGATTTATTTAAAACCTTTAATGAACCACTCAAGCATAGCACTCTGTTTCGCTGGCATGAAATGTTGATGAATGGTCGTCGCGATCTGGATAAAGTTGGGGTGTACCGTTCACACACAGAGCCAATGCAGATCGTATCAGGCTATAACAACAATCTTACTGTTCACTTTGAAGCACCACCATCCGATACCCTGCAATCAGAGATGGATCGTTTTATCTCGTGGTTCAACAAAACCGGGCCCAATTCAGAAAATTGCCTCCCCGCCCTGACGCGCGCTGCAATTGCGCATGTTTTTTTTGTTTCCATCCACCCTTTTGAAGATGGTAATGGGCGAATAGGTCGGGCTATATCAGAAAAATGTCTCTCTCAGACAATTGGGGCACCCACCTTGGTCGCCCTCTCAATGACAATCCAGAATGCCAGGCAGGATTATTATAAAGCACTGGAGGAAAACAATAAGGGACTGAATATAACAGACTGGCTTATTTATTTTTCCAGGACCGTGCTTGTGGCACAAAGTTACTCCCAGAACTATGTAGACCTGATTATATTTAAAACAAAGCTTTTTGACCGTCTGCGTGGACAGTTAAACGAACGTCAAAGACTATTTCTATCTTCTCTTTTTGACGAGGGTCCGGACTGTATTGCAAGAGAAATTTATGCCGATAAGTATATACGCATTACCTCAGCCAGTCGTGCAACTGCAACAAGAGATTTGCAGGGGCTGGTTGAGAAAGATGTCCTGATGCGGGCCGGAGAGCGAAAGGCAACTCGTTACTTCCTCAACCTACCATTTAAAATGCAGTGATCTTTATATGTACTAGCCTCGACAAGA
>JBOEGA010000173.1:0-8613 GCA_050633205.1 Methyloligellaceae bacterium
AATGGGATGAAGTAATTAAGGTTGCCAAGGGCAAAGAGGTAAAAGCCAAGCTCGACGCAAATATCGAACTTGCTCGTAAACTGGGTATTGATGGAACACCTAGCTTTATTATTGGCAAGAAATTCTTCCCCGGCCTGGCATCTTATGAAGCAATAAAAGAAGCTGTCGATGATGCCTGTGGAACAGCAACCTGCTGATCTCATCGTATTTATTGAAATATTGAAAGGAAGGAAGGTTTATAAACAACCTTCCTTTTTTTATCTCTTTTGACAAAAAAGATTGATGGCAGCTCTGGCAGATAGAAGCCTCTGCAAGGAAGTTAACCTAAGCTGCCTTGGGAATGTAAAGCGAATTACACACCCAAAAGATATCTTTAGCCATTTAACTATGGAAAAATCGAGAGGGGAATACAGAAAAACCCTTCGAGAGATCAAAGGGTTTTTTCAGGATCAGTAATCACGTTCGTAGTATCTGTGGCGACGATGATGTCTGTGGCAGTCACCAATATTCCGACGTTTTATAATGTCGCCATACCAGTCTACATCAATGATATATCTATGTCCGTGTTTACAGGCTTTAAATATGTAAACAGGCTTATCGTGATCGTCATATTTGGTATCGATATGACGTACACCCAAATATTCATCTCTATGCAGTCTGTCATGCACCTGACGTGCATTATGGACATTAACAATTAAAGAATTCTGGTCTGTATTCGGCTCCATTCTGGGCATTCCTGCAATTGAAGATGTTAGGCTCGTAGCCAGTAAAATAAATAGCGATGCCATTGATAGAAAAATTGTTCTGAACATTTTATCTCCCCATCACAACTGAGTCTTTGTCTTTTCAATGAGCCTAATCACAATGACAGACTGATCTGGAATAAAAGATGAAAGTGTTATTCATATTTTGTTCATCTAACTGAATTTCCTTTCAATTTACGAAATGCAACTCATGAAAGAAAGATTATGAGAACTATTCATTAATCAATTCATGTCCATGAGTTTATCTTCCCGTATTGAATTATCATTTGGGTCGATTCATGATTTTTTTGATTTATACAGAGCGGCCAAACTAGCATTTTTAGGGGACTGGAGACAGAAGATGACGTTTCGATTGAAACACGGAATCAGCATTTTTATTGGGCTTGTGTTCATGCTTGGATTAGCAGGAATATCTCATGCAAAAACCAATGTAAAAGCTGTATTAGAGAATTATGCAAACATAGCCGAAGCCGGGTACGAAGATTCCCTGGCAACAGCTAAAGCAATGCAAAAAGCTGTCGAAGAATTCCTGAATGACCCAAATGACAAGACACTGTCTGCAGCTAAAGAAGCATGGCTGGCAGCACGTGTGCCTTATCAGCAGACTGAGGTTTATCGTTTCGGCAATAAGATTGTCGATGAGTGGGAAGGTAAAGTGAATGCCTGGCCACTGGATGAAGGTCTGATCGACTATGTTGCTAAATCATACGGTACAGAATCCGATGGGAATGAGCTTTTTGTAGCGAACGTTGTCGCCAATAAAACCCTGAAAATTGGCGGTAAAACCATTGATGCTGCGAGCATCACAAAAAAGCTTCTTGAAGAGCAGCTTCAGGAAGCTGGTGGTGTCGAAGCCAATGTCGCAACAGGCTATCATGCTATTGAATTCCTTCTGTGGGGACAGGATGTTAATGGAACCAAAGCAGGCGCAGGCCAGCGACCAGCCTCCGATTATAATTTAAAGAAATGCACAAATGGAAATTGTGAGCGCCGCGCACAGTACCTGAAAGTTGTGACTGAACTGCTGATTGATGATCTTGAGTGGATCGTTGCACAATGGGGCAAAGATGGAGATGCCCGTAAGGCACTGTTTGCTGATGAGAATGCCGGCCTGGTATCCATTTTCACAGGTATGGGTTCATTGTCTTACGGTGAACTGGCTGGTGAGCGCATGAAGCTTGGCCTTCTGCTGCACGACCCTGAAGAAGAGCATGACTGTTTCTCTGATAACACTCATAACTCTCATTATTATGATGCTTTGGGTGTGCAGAACATATATCTGGGCCGCTACAAAAGGACTGATGGCAAAATCATATCTGGCCCCAGTGTTTCTGACCTTGTAAAAGAAAAAGATGCTGCTGTTGATACTGAAGTTAAAGCAAAGCTTGATGTAACTATGGATGCAATGTCCAAACTTGTAGAACGTGCTAAAGGCGGCGAAGCTTACGACCAGATGATTGGCGAAGGCAATGATGCAGGTAATAAGACAGTGCAGGCTGCTATCGAAGGATTACTTGGTCAGACAAAATCTATTGAACGCGCAATTGCAGTTTTAAAATTGAAAGCAATTCAATTCGAAGGTTCTGATAGTCTGGATAGCCCTGATAAAGTTGGAAAATAACATTGTACTACTATACTCCACTTGTGGTTTTTACTGTTTGTCTGATCGTTAGTTACTCTGGTACTGCGGTTTTTTCTCAGAATAAAAATACCATACTTGAGGAAGGTGAACAGTTTCCCGGTGGAAAAGCAACTTCGAGAAAAAGCGTTAGTAATTCAAACGCTTTTTCTCATGCATCAGCCAATATGGGCTTTAGAAAAGAGCTCAATTTTAAAGTTGGTAATGGTGTCTTTCGAAAAATCTGGGTTTCAGCTCCCGCATCAACCAAAGCATCTGACGGTCTGGGCCCTCTCTATAACGCAAAGACCTGCCAGCGTTGCCACATAAAAGATGGCCGTGGTCATCCGCCAAAAGCAAACTGGCCCGATGATGATGCAGTTTCCATGCTTATGCGACTGTCCATTCCTCCGCAAAATGACAAACAGAAAGCCCTGATAGCAAGTGGCAAGGCCAATGCTATCCCCGATCCAATATATGGCGGCCAGCTACAGGATTTGTCCATTCAGGGCCATGAAGCCGAGGGTAAAATTCGTATCAAGTACACGGATAAAAAAGTGACACTTTCCGATGGTGAAGTTGTAACGCTCCGTAAGCCCGAATATCAGATCACACATACCGGCTATGGTAAATTGCATAAGGATATTCGCCTGTCGCCACGTGTTGCTCCCCAGATGATTGGGTTGGGCCTGCTTGAGGCAATTGAAGAAAAAGACATTAAGGCAAACACCGACCCCGATGACAAAAACAATGATGGCATATCAGGAAAGATGAACAGTAACTGGTCTCACGTTCATAATAGACTGATGGTTGGACGCTTTGGCTGGAAAGCAGGTATGCCCACAATCAAGGACCAGACCGCTGCTGCATTTGCCGGGGATATGGGCCTGTCTACAAAACACCATCCCAATGGGGCAGGGGATTGCACAGCGGCTCAGGACAGATGTGCTAAAGCGCCGGATGGTAACAGCCAAAAATATAACAATGCTGAAGTTGGAGACCAGATGCTGGATCTGGTTACTTTTTATTCGCAGAATCTGGCTGTCCCCCGACGTAGAAATCCCTCAGATGCTGAAGTTCTGAAAGGGAAAGCACTATTTCATCAGTCAGGTTGTGCCACCTGTCATCGACCTTCATACAAAACTGGTAATATGCCAAAGCAACCGCATCTGTCAGCGCAGAAGATTTGGCCTTACACAGACCTTCTCCTGCACGATATGGGGGAAGGTCTTGCTGATAACAGCCCGGAAGGGCAGGCGAATGGCCGTGAGTGGCGAACAGCTCCTCTATGGGGAATTGGTCTGACAAAAGTGGTCAATGGCCATACCTTTTTTTTACATGATGGACGGGCACGATCTATAAAGGAAGCTATCCTGTGGCACGAGGGAGAAGCAATAAAATCCCGTGACAGATTCATAGCCTTATCGAAAAAAGAACGAGAACAGTTAATTGCATTTGTAAAATCGCTTTAGAGGTTGTTTCGAGTATGAAATTTATAGGATCATTACTGGCAGTCGTGGTCTGCTTTTTAATACCTGCCATATTGCCAGCTAATGCAGCAGATCATGGCAGGCTTGCGAAAACAGCCTATGAGAAGCATATATTACCGGGCTACCAAAAACTGCATACAGATGCAGATCAATTTGAAGCAGCATTGAAAACCTTCTGCGCAAACCCGGATCAGGCTAAATATCAGCCAGTCAGAGATGCCTATAAAAAGCTGCTTCTCTCATGGTCTTCTGTAGAGCACCTCAGGTTCGGACCGGTTACTCAGAACTATAATTATGAACGCTTTGCTTACTGGCCCGACATAAAAGGACGTGGTCTCAAGCGAGTCCGTAAGGCGCTGAAAGAAAACGATGAAACAGTCCTTTCTGAAAGCTATTTAAAAAAGAAAAGCATTGCATTGCAGGGGCTGACAGCTCTTGAGTTCCTGTTGTATGGCCAAAAGCACAAGATAATATTCAAAGCTGATGATGCCGGGAAATTTCGATGTGCCTTCGCCTATAATATTGCCAGAAATCTGTCCGGTATTTCCAAAGATATCCTGTCAGGATGGAAAAAAGATACCCCCTATGTTGATGCCTTCTTAAACCCGGAAAAGGGTAAAACCTATGTGTCAGCCAAAGAAGTTACGCTGGTTCTGTTTCAGGCTTATGTAACCAGCTATGCAAAATACCGTTCATTGAAAATCATGCGACCTCTGGGGTTGCCGAAGAAAAAACGCGTAAACCCGAGATTGGCCCCATACTGGCGCAGCGGTTTGACAATCGATGTTCTGACTGCAAATTTACTGGCTTTGAAAGATATGTATCTCATTGGCGGTTTTAACGAAATTGTTGGCGATAAAGATCCATTCCTGAAACAAAGCATGAAGGTTTCAATTAATAATGGAGTGCAGATATTAAGCAGCATCAATGAGCCTGTTGCAGTGATATTTGCTGACGAGCGAAAACGATCTAAATATAAATTCATTGCCTCTATCCTGAGCGTTATGCGCAGCCATTCCGGTACAGCCATACTAAAAGCAACAGATTTAACAATTGGGTTTAATGCAGAAGATGGGGATTGATCGGAGAGCATTTATAGGCGGGATGATCAGCCTTGCTTATACTGCTAACGCATATGGCCAGAATAACAATATTGCAGAAGAGCTCTACGCTTCTACACGAAAGGGCCCTGATGGAAAATATTCAGCAGCCATTTTTGATCCGGTAAATGGTGACAGGGCTGTTGTAGTTTTACCTGGCCGTGGTCATGATATTGCGGTTCATCCTTCCAGAAACCTCGTTGTTGCTTTCGCACGCAGGCCAGACCGTTTTGCCGTCGCTTTTTCGCATAATAATACAATACAGCCTACATGGTTCCAGTCTCGTAAGGACAGGCATTTTTACGGTCACGGCGCTTTTTCTCCGGATGGCAAACTGCTGTATTCAACCGAGAATGACTACGAGAATGGCGCTGGTGTAATCGGTGTTCGTGATGCGACCAGTAAGTTTCGCCAGATTAGTGAATTCTCTTCACATGGCATCGGTCCCCATGATCTCGCTATGCTCTCCGACCAAAGAACTCTGGTTGTAGCCAATGGCGGGATAGAGACACACCCTGATACCGGGCGAGAAATCCTCAATAGAGCCGAAATGTCTCCAAACCTTTGCTATATTGACAGCCTTACCGGAGAGCTTCTGGAGAAGCATGATCTGCCACAGGACATAAGGCAGCTCTCCATAAGACATCTGGATGTAACACCGGAAGATGTGGTTGTTATTGGTTGCCAGTATAAAGGTGCTGCAACTGATCTGCCGCCGCTGGTAGGGTTCCACCGTCGTGGAAGTGATCTGAAACTGGTAAATGCCCCGCAGGATCAGTTGGTGGCTATGAAAAACTATGTCGGGTCGGTAGCTGTTGACCATAGTGGAACAATTGCTGCAACTTCATCTCCCAAAGGTGGACTGACTTTATTTTGGGATATCAGAACTCAGAGATATCTCGGAGAAAGAAAAATCGCAGATAATTGTGGCGTTGCCCGTACAAGTCACCAGGGGGCTTTCCTTATAACAAGTGGGCAGGGGGATGTGGTTTCGGTCGACATGAAAAGAGTAATTAAGGATTATGATAGTAAAATCAAATACCAATGGGATAATCATGTGATTGCAGTTTAATTAAGTGAAAAACGCAGATATACATAACTGTTGATAGTATAAAATTATTTAATACTATTAACTATGAATGTTTATGCGCATTATACTAGTTTGCACTTGTCATAATTGTTGGCGGGCAAATGGACTTGTTATAATGCTATACCCTGTAAAACATCAGGACTTTGGTGCTCATAAAGTACCACCACTTATTTCTTACCTTCGCGATGTCGCTCATCAAAAAGCCAGAAATGGCAAAAAGAGAAATATCTATTCTCATATCGTCCGCACCTATTCCAAGGTCGTTCGCAGGTCATTTGATGTCACCTGGGAAGGTATCAATATGCGGGTTCATCCCAATGAAAACTCGGGCGATCGCTGGATATTCAGAGTGGGGTTGCATTCAGAGCATGAGGATATGCATTACCTGAACTCGCTTTATGCCGGGAAGAATTTGTCAGTTATTGATATCGGGGCAAATATCGGAGTTTATACATTATACCTGTCCAGAATTCTGGGTTCAGATAGCAAAATTCTTTGCTTTGAACCACATCCAGAAACATTTGAGCGCTTGATGACCAATCTGGCATTTAACCCGGACCCTAATATAACTCCTGTAAATACAGGTGTTGGAGACAAGTCCGGCACTGCATGGCTCTACCGTTTGAATGAAACAAATGCTGGTGAAAACTCACTGCTGTCAAATGGTGATGAAGAGAACCGCATTGAAGTGAAAATTCAAACCCTTGCCGAGGTTGTTGCAGAAAAGGGTATTTCACATATCGATTTTTTAAAGATTGATATTGAGGGGTTTGAAGATAAGGCTTTGATACCATTCATGGAAAACTGTGATATGGCCCTGATGCCGAAACATATATTTATCGAAGACAATAGAGAGCAATGGGAAAGCGATTGCTTTAAATATTTCCTGGATCGCGGCTATGAAATAACAAAATCCCATAAGAAAAATGGTAATACGCATTTTATGCTGAAGTAACTTAAAAAACCGGGCTGAACTAAAGGTCAAAAAAGTCCAGCCCGGCAGTACCATGCAGCTTTTGTTGCCTTGTTACAGGTTCGTAATTCGGCGACAAACCGCCCCACGAGCAGATTTACCTTGCCTGCGCTTACGGTTCAGTTCGCGGTTGCATCTCCGTTTTGCACGTTTGCAGGCAGTAGATTTTTTAATAGCTTTAGCCCAGCCATCAGCAATCATATGACCATTAAAAGGATTGTGGGCCATAAAAACACAACGCTTGCGGCCTGCTTCTGCCGGATTGCTTGATGCAATCATCATAATACCACCCACCATGGCTACTGCACCAAGTGCTACCAGTTTTTTAAACATTGTTTTTCTCCAGACCAAAATTTCATTCCGCATATGTGCGCTTATATCCTTGGTCGCGCTATTGCCGAAAATGGTTCAAAGAAAATTGAATTTTATTTGATTATTGTGAAACAACCCGATTAAACGCGATACGCTCTAGGATCTTTTGACCAGCTTATCGCACGCCCGGTCAATAGCCCGGTTCAGACGGTGTCTGATATAGCAGACCTTGATTTGCATACTGGCTTCAGGAGGAGGGTTCCGTATAATTTTCAGGAATTGCCGCTTTGGCATGGCTGCCTTGGCACCATTGCAGTTCAGGCAGGCAGCTTTAATATTTTTTCGGGTAGTTGATCCGCCATGCATTCTGGGTTTTACATGTTCCGCAGTAACGGTGTCATAGTTCATGATGTCATAGCAATAGTAGCATTTTCTGCTTTGCTTCAGTAATGCATCCTGTCGAAAGGCTTTTTTAAAAGCATTCTCCATTCGCATCATTGCCTTGTAATTAGGCCTTACCATTCAGAACGTCCTACCAATCTTGTAGTTTTGTAATAAACTCTGTAGTATATCTCTAATATACTACAGAGTTAACTTTAGTATCCAGTGGCTACACACCATTATACATATTTATTACCATGTATCGATAAATGGAACATGTTCATCTTCAGCAGACTTTCTTGCAGGCAAGGCATTTAGAATATTCAGTATCTGTTTTCTGGTATTAGCAGGGTCTATAACGGCGTCAATTTCCAGATAGCTGGCCACATTGCTGGCCTTTCCCTGTTCTTTAAAGTCCTCAAGTGCTTTTTCAAAAAAAGCTTCACGTTCTATCGGATCTTCAATTGCTTCCATTTCCTTGCGGAAACCAAGGCGAACTGCACCTTCCAGATTCATGCCGCCAAACTCACCAGTAGGCCATGAGAATATTTGTGCAGGCTCACCGAAACCACCCGAAGCCATTGCCTGCGCACCAAGACCATATCCCTTACGGAGAACTACAGAGATAAATGGTGTCGTCATACGCGCACCAGACAGATACATCCTGCAGACACGCCGAACCTGTGCTTCTGCTTCAATATCAGGTCCAACCATAAAGCCCGGAGTATCAATCAGAGATATAACGGGCAGGCCATAGGCATTGCATAGCCGTATAAACCGTGAAGCCTTATCAGCAGCTTCCCCGTCTATAGCGCCACCAAGATAAGTCGGATCATTGGCGATTATGCCTACTGGCTTCCCCTCGATCCTAGCCAGCGTTGTAAC
>JBOEGA010000174.1:0-11146 GCA_050633205.1 Methyloligellaceae bacterium
CGTGGGGGTTCAAGTCCCTCCACCCGCACCAACCTCTCACAGGTCTTGTGAGAAGTTAGGCCTTGCTGTAGTCCTGCAGAATGAAAATGGACCATCACAGCTTTGGCTGAATACTCCATTCACATTCTAGTTGGTTGTTCTTTACATTCCAGTTGAACATGCCATATTTCCGGGCGATTAGGCATATTTAGGTTTAGACGTTGCGTCAGAGCAAGAGTCCCTTATTATCGCGGCCTTCTCCTATGCAACATGTAATTATCGGCATTTCGTCGAACAGACAAACATTCGGGTTAGAATTGATGGAAGTTACAGAAACAGTCTCTGAAGGATTGAAACGGGAATTGAACGTTGTTGTTGAAGCGCAGGAGCTTGACGGCAAGTTGACAGAGCGGCTTGAGGGCATGAAAGATCGTGTCCAGATTAAAGGTTTCCGGCCTGGTAAAGTACCAGTTGCGCACCTTCGCAGAGTTTACGGACGTTCTGTAATGGCTGAAATTGTGCAGGGTACAATTTCCGATACAACTCGCAATGCACTTGAAGAGCGCAATGAGCGCCCGGCATTCGAACCTCAGTTAAAAATGACCGAAGACGAAAAAGAGATCGAGGCAATTCTTGCTGGCAAGTCTGACCTTGCTTTTTCTTTGGCATTTGAGATCATTCCTCAGATTGAAGTAACTGACCTTAAAAAGATCGAGCTTGAAAAAGAAGTAGCCGAAGTTTCTGATGAAGAAGTGCAGGAAGGTCTTGAAAAGCTTGCTGAAGGCGGTGTTACATACGAAGCTAAAGACGGTGCTGCTGAGCTTGATGATCAGGTAACTATTGACTTCCTTGGTAAAATTGATGGTGAAGCATTCGAAGGTGGCAGTGCTGAAGATGCACCTGTAGTAATCGGTCAGAACGCATTTATCCCGGGCTTCGAAGAAGGCCTTCTTGGTTTGAAAGCCGGTGATGAAAAAGACCTGAAAATTGACTTCCCTGCAGATTATGGCGCAGCTGACCTTGCTGGCAAAGCTGCTGTATTTGAAGTGAAGGTTAAATCAGTCTCTTCTCCGGTTAAACCTGAGATTAACGAAGAGTTCGCAACTTCAATGGGCATGGAAAGCCTGGATAAGCTGAAAGAAGCTGTCTCGGACCAGATTGGCGAACATCATAAAGATGCTACTCGCAACAAGCTGAAGCGCAAAATCCTCGATGCTCTTGATGATACTCACTCTTTTGAGTTGCCACCAACCCTGGTTGAGCAGGAATTCGAATCTGTGTGGAACCAGCTTAAGCAGGACATGGAAAAGAATAGCCAGACATTCGAATCAGAAAATACAACTGAAGAAGAAGAAAAAGAAAAATATCAGAAGCTTGCTGAGCGTCGTGTGAGACTTGGCCTTCTTCTTTCAGAAATTGGTGATAAGAACGAGATCAAGGTTACTGACGAAGAAGTCAATAAAGCCATGATCGACAGAATGCGCCAGTTCCCGGGCCAGGAACAACAGATTCTGCAGTTCTATAAGGAGCATCCTGAAGCTGTTGCACAGATGCGCGTTCCTCTTTATGAAGACAAAGTGATCGACTTTATTGCTGCAATGGCAAAGGTTACTGAAAAAGTGGTTTCAGTAGAAGAGTTGCACAAATACCCTGAGGAAGAATAAAAGGCAGGTCATCACCAGCCTTTTTCCCCATTAATTCTACTATTGTCATATCCTGTATAATGCTTATATCTTACAACAAGTCGCTGATCTGGCTTGTTGTAAGATTATTTTTTATCCAATCAATAAAACTGTCACTCAGCAATTCATCAAATATACCTTAGATTAATCATATCCTGTTTAGTCTCTGTCACACTATGAATTCATTCTTATATGTTCAGAGTTTTAGGAAATTACAACAAGTCCATGGAAATATACCGTATTTCTGTGTTTATCGGAAATAACCAACGCGAAATAAGCTCATAGGTTGCTTTACTGGGGGCAGTAAGCGATGGAGATAAGGAGTAAAAGATGCACAATCCGATGGAAGTAAAAAGTTCGTTCTGGCCATCTGTAGTCGATCAGGACGCCAAAGGGTGGAAACAGTATGATCTGCCTTCTCGCCTGTTAAAAGAGCGCATCATATTCCTGACCGGTCCGGTTGAGGACCATATGGCAGCCTCTATCTGTATGCAGCTTCTCTTTTTGGAAGCAGAAAATCCAAAAAAAGAAATCTCAATGTATATCAACTCACCAGGTGGTGTTGTAACAGCAGGTCTGGCTATTTATGATACAATGCAGTTCATTCGATGCCCTGTAGCAACCTTGTGTATTGGTCAGGCGGCGTCAATGGGGTCACTGCTTCTTACTGCTGGTGCAAAAGGAAAAAGATTTATTCTGCCAAATGCCCGGGTAATGGTTCACCAGCCATCTGGTGGGTTTCAGGGACAGGCGAGCGATATCGAGCGCCACGCACAGGATATCATCAAGATCAAAAAGCGTCTGAATGAAATTTATGTTGAGCATACAGGTCAGAAATATGAGACTATCGAGGGGACTCTTGATAGAGATCATTTCATGACAGCCGATGAAGCTAAAACATTTGGTATTGTAGATGAAGTTATTGATAAACGTCAGGTTACTACTGACGGTGAAGGTGAAAGCTGAGATTCGGGACAGCATTACTGAAAAGTAATTTGTTCTGGCAGGCTATTTGCATATGATATACAAACACTGCTGAGTTTAACCCACAGAAAAAAGGATTGCGTCATTATTTCACAAAACTTCCTTATTTGTAACACTGCTGCCGTATTACTGTCGGAATTGTGAACATAAGTAAGGAAATAGACGCAATTCGAGTGGTTATACTAGTGTTGTAGTGTTGGGCGTCTTTTTAGATGCTAGACTTATATTAGGTGAAGGTGCCGGAAAGCAAAAAACACTGGAGAATTCTCCAGGGAACTATTGTTGTTAACAGTTTGTTTATTTGTTTTTACTTTTCTGCCTGAAGCTGGAGATGAGTCTGCTGTGATCAAGGTGTTTAATCAAATCTTGATTAAAGAGAGTGTATCATGCTGGAATTGCCACAAGATGAGATGTTATGCTCATGGTTAGTTCGCATATCGTGGATTTAAGATGTGGTTTGTTTCGATTTTTGGGGGCGGCCATGATGCAAGTAGGAGCGTTCGTATCATATATTTGCAGTCTCTATGGCAGATATTGGTAAATGATACGACTAAGATGATCGGATGACAAAGTGAGCGGAAACGATTCGAAAAACACCCTTTATTGTTCCTTTTGCGGAAAGAGCCAGCATGAAGTGCGCAAGTTAATCGCCGGGCCAACGGTGTTTATTTGTGATGAATGCGTAGAACTCTGCATGGATATCATACGCGAAGAAAACAAGAGCTCACTTGTTAAGTCTCGCGATGGTGTTCCGACGCCGATGGAAATTTGTGCAGTTCTGGATGATTATGTGATAGGGCAGGCTCACGCTAAACGCGTCCTTTCTGTAGCCGTACATAACCATTACAAACGCCTGAACCATGCTGCAAAAAACAACGATGTCGAACTTGCCAAATCAAATATCCTTCTGATCGGACCAACAGGTTGTGGTAAGACATTGCTAGCTCAGACACTGGCAAGAATTCTGGATGTTCCTTTCACCATGGCTGATGCGACTACGCTTACTGAAGCAGGTTACGTTGGTGAGGATGTTGAGAATATTATCCTGAAATTGTTGCAGTCAGCAGATTATAATGTAGAGCGTGCTCAGCGCGGTATCGTATATATCGATGAGGTCGATAAGATCAGCCGCAAGTCTGATAACCCTTCTATTACACGCGATGTCTCAGGTGAAGGCGTGCAGCAGGCACTTCTTAAAATCATGGAAGGCACTGTTGCCAGCGTTCCTCCTCAGGGTGGACGTAAACACCCTCAACAGGAATTTCTGCAGGTAGACACAACAAACATACTGTTCCTCTGTGGCGGTGCTTTCGCCGGTCTTGAGAAAATTATCTCTCAACGCGGAAAATCAACATCTATTGGTTTTGGCGCGACAGTTTCTGCAGATGATGACCTGCCTACTGGTCAGGTATTGCAGGGTGTGGAACCTGAAGATCTTTTAAAGTTTGGTTTGATCCCGGAATTTATCGGTCGTGTTCCTGTCCTTGCGACTTTGGAAGACCTTGATGAAGTAGCACTGGTCCAGATTTTGACTGAGCCCAAGAATGCCCTTGTGAAGCAGTACCAGCGTCTGTTCGAAATGGAGGATGTTCAGCTTACATTCTCTGAAGATGCGCTGCGCGGTATCGCGAGAAAGGCTATTGAGCGTAAAACTGGTGCTCGCGGTTTGCGCTCCATCATGGAAAGCATCCTGCTTGATACAATGTTTGACCTTCCAGGCCTTAAAGGTGTCGAGGAAGTTGTTATCAGTCCGGAAGTTATTGATGGCAGTGCCAAACCACTCAGAATTTATACTGATCGTGCTGAAGAAATAGAATCCAGTGCATAAATCAGTACAGGATTTACAATGGGAAGGTACGCCTTCCCATTTCTTCGTTTCTCTCAAATCGATATGAGAGCTTGAATGTACAGCTTTGAGGCATATCTAATATAATGTAGGTATATTTCAGAGTTAGGAGTAGGCAGTGATTGAAGGGTCAACGCTAAAGACGGTCTTTTACTGCCAGGTAGATATTAAATGTGACCAGGGTTGGGATGGGTTTGCCTATGTTTGTCGTTCTATACCCAAAAGGATGTTCTCCTACCCTGAAATAACAGGTGTAACTCTAGGACAGGAGTCCATATGACCGACGAAACTAAGATTGAGAGTCACGGTGAGGGATCAGAACTTTACCCAGTATTGCCATTAAGGGATATTGTGGTTTTTCCTTACATGATTGTGCCTCTCTTCGTAGGCCGTGAAAAGTCGATAAATGCCTTGGAAGAGGTAATGCGCACTGATAAGCAGATCCTGCTTTCTGCGCAGAAGAATGCCGGAGATGATGATCCGGAAGTTGATGCTATATTCAAAGTTGGTACCCTCGCATCTGTATTGCAGTTGTTAAAGCTGCCGGACGGCACTGTAAAAGTCCTTGTCGAAGGTACTACACGTGCAAAAATCAAAAACTATACAGATAACTTCAATTACTTCGAAGCTGAAATCGAAAGTGTTGATGAAGAACTTGGAGCTGAAGAAGAAGTTGAAGCTCTTGCCAGATCAGCAATCACTCAGTTTGAAAGCTATGTAAAGCTGAACAAGAAAATCTCCCCGGAGGTTCTTGGTTCTATTAATCAGATTGATGATTATTCCAAACTTGCAGATACAATTGCTTCTCATTTGGCTATCAAGATTTCTGAGAAGCAGGAAATCCTTGAGATCCTTTCAATTTCTGAAAGGCTTGAGCGCGTCTTTGCATTGATGGAAAGTGAAATTTCTGTACTTCAGGTAGAGAAAAAGATCCGCTCGCGTGTTAAGCGTCAGATGGAGAAAACTCAGCGCGAATACTATCTGAACGAGCAGATGAAAGCTATTCAGAAAGAACTGGGCGATCCTGATGAGCGTGATGACATCAGTGAGTTCGAAGAAAAAATCGAGAAGATCAAGCTTTCAAAAGAAGCAAAAGACAAGGCCAATGGTGAGTTGAAAAAACTCAAGCAGATGAGCCCTATGTCTGCAGAAGCTACTGTCGTTCGCAACTATCTGGATTGGTTGCTGTCAATCCCATGGAGCGAAAAAGGTGAGGTCAAAACTGATCTGACTGAAGCTGAAAATGTTCTTGATATTGAGCATTACGGACTTGAAAAAGTTAAAGAGCGTATCATTGAGTATCTCGCGGTACAGAAACGCACAAACAAACTAAAAGGCCCGATTTTGTGCCTTGTTGGTCCTCCAGGTGTAGGTAAGACATCACTTGGTAAGTCTATTGCAAATGCAACAGGGCGTGAGTTTGTTCGCATGTCTCTTGGCGGCGTTCGCGATGAGGCTGAAATCCGTGGTCATAGAAGAACCTATATCGGCTCAATGCCGGGTAAGGTTATTCAGTCTATGCGGAAGGCTAAAAAGGTAAATCCTTTATTCCTTCTCGATGAGATTGATAAGATGGGTGCTGATTTCAGAGGCGACCCAGCATCAGCTCTGCTGGAAGTACTTGATCCTGAACAGAATGGAAGCTTCAACGACCATTATCTGGAAATCGACTATGATCTCTCTGATGTCATGTTCGTAACAACTGCAAATACCTTGAATATCCCTCCTGCACTTATGGATCGTATGGAGATTATTCGTATTGCCGGTTACACTGAGGACGAGAAAGTGGAAATCTCCAGACGTCACCTTATTCCTGAGCAGTTGAAAGCTCACGGAATGGAGGAGAAGGAATGGATCATAACTGAAGAAGCCCTGAAGCAGGTAATCCGTCTTTATACTCGTGAAGCAGGTGTTCGTAACCTTGAGCGTGAGCTTGCCAAACTGGCTCGTAAATCACTGAAGGAAATCCTGACAACCGACAAAGAGACAATTACTGTTACACCGGAAAATATCGACGAATTCCTTGGCGTTCCAAAATACCGCTTCGGTGAAGCTGAGCGTGAAGATCAGGTCGGTGTTGTAACCGGTTTGGCGTGGACTGAAGTTGGCGGTGAATTGCTGACGATTGAAGGCGTTATGATGCCTGGTAAAGGTCGTATGACCGTAACTGGTAACCTTCGTGATGTGATGAAAGAGTCAATTCAGGCAGCTAAGGCATATGTTCGTTCACGTTCGGTAGATTTCGGTATCGAGCCTCCATTGTTTGAATCGAAAGATATCCACGTACACGTTCCTGAGGGTGCTACGCCAAAAGATGGACCATCTGCAGGTGTTGCTATGGGAACCTCCATCATCTCCATGATGACAGGTATTCCGGTGCGCCGTGATGTGGCTATGACTGGTGAGATTACTCTGAGAGGCCGGGTATTGCCGATTGGTGGTCTAAAGGAAAAACTTCTGGCTGCACTTCGTGGTGGCATTAAAACAGTTCTTATTCCTGAGGAAAATGCAAAGGATCTTGCTGAGATTCCGGACAATGTAAAAAACAGTCTGGAGATCATTCCTGTATCCCGTATGGATGAGGTTTTGAGAACCGCACTGGTTACAATGCCTGAACCAATCGAGTGGAATGAAGAAGGTAAAGCTGAAGAAGTTGCTCCTCTTAATGAAGACGAAGATTCCCCTGGTGGGGGAATTTTGGCGCACTGACTTTAGATAATTGATAATAAATGACTGCTAAAAAAGCCCCGGATAGTGAGTTCCGGGGCTTTTTTTATTTCAATTCCAGAGTTCGGACAAACACGGTTGTGTGTGGTCTTTTTCACAACTTTGGATGCGTAAAATGCAATTAAGTCGCAAGAATTGTTGATTAGCCACGGGAAACTGCAGTTTTTTGCTTTTTTTTATTGAAATTCTTTAGTTTTTGGCGGAAAAGTCGCTTTTTAGAGGCGGATAGGTCCAAAGAGATTCTACCGCTGGTATACTTGCTATCCTGTGTTACGAATGCGGTACCGCGAGTCGAGGGTTAGATTACGAAGTAAAACCGGTACGGTTTTAATCTATGAGAATTTTCATCTTAACTTGGTGTGAGAAAGCACCAGTTGAAAAGTGAGGTAAATATCATGAACAAGAAAGAACTTATCGATAGCGTTGCTGAAGAAGCTGGGCTGACGAAAGAAAATGCCGGCGAAGCTATTGATGCAGTGTTCAGCAGCATCATGTCAGCTCTTCAAACTGGCGAGAAAGTCAGCATTGTCGGTTTTGGCAACTTTGAAGTTGCGAACCGTAAAGCAAGTACAGGTCGTAATCCACGTACTGGTGACCCGATCGAAATTCCTGCGTCAAAAGTGCCTAAATTCAAACCAGGCAAAGCTTTGAAAGATGCAGTGAATAACTAACACAGATTCTTTTTCATATCTAAAAGCCTCCATCCTCAGGGTGGGGGCTTTTTTTTTGATACGGGTTTATCTTTCTTTGAAATAAACATTATGGAACTTGCTCAAAATTGTGTTTTTTTTGCTCCGTACGAAACTAATTTGGGGCTTTGCGATTTTTTTGAAAAAAGGGTCTGGATTTTATTAAAACAATTGTGTAGAAGACAATTCTTCCCTGATTGATCAGGGGCTAGGAGATGGGCGGTTAGCTCAGCTGGAAGAGCACCTCGTTTACACCGAGGGGGTCGGGAGTTCGAACCTCTCACCGCCCACCATCTTTTAGAAATTAGGTTCTTGACTTAAGAGAAACGCTGGACTAGAAAAAGGCTTCTCAAGTTAACGAATTTAACACCCAGGGGGGTGTAGCTCAGTTGGTTAGAGCGCTGGCCTGTCACGCCAGAGGCCGCGGGTTCGAGTCCCGTCACTCCCGCCATTTCTTCCCATATAAGAAATCATAAAAATATAGTCACACTGAACAGGTTCACAGTGGAAGACATAAATCATGTCTGGCCATAGCCCGTACTTCATCTCCTGCCATAATCAGACACCTTTTCCCGGTATAAGCACCGTACGCCCATAAATAGCGATATAAGAGCCCTCAGGTCTTTTTCTCATGTTGGGTGGCAAAAGCTGAAACCTGTTCAGAAACGCCTCCTGAACCTGTTTAAACTCATACTCTGTGGAACAATAGGCTAAATATTCATGGCAATTCAAGAGCTTTAGCTTCAAAGGGTAGGACACTTCTACACATCATTATCCTCAATAGGTAAATTGACACCTGTCACATTCCTGCTTTACAGCTTGCGCATGAAGACATTTGACAGAGGTATTTTATGATTGCTCGTGTATTGATTGGTGTGTTTGTTGTTTTGACGGGAATCTTTGTTGCTCTCTGGACGACTTTTTTGCCTGCAAAGCTGGATGTGCCGGAGGGGAATGGTTTTAAGTCCGTCGCCGTAAATCCGGTAGAGGGTGTTTCTATATATGGCATTAAAACAGGGGAGATTACTTTTAGCGAAGCGACGACTTTCCGGGGTGGAAGTTTTTCTAAACAGCGGAATTTTAATGTTGGCGTGATTTATATCAGGCATCCCAGGGGAGATCTGATGATTGATGCAGGGATGGGGCGGAGTACAGCCGAGCATATAAAGATGCTGCCATGGATCTTCCGTAAGACGCACAGGATTGCGCCGGGTAAGCCTGCTGCAGAGCAGTTACGGGATGCGGGGGTGGATCTTCAGTCTGTGTCAGGTGTGTTGATTACGCATGCGCACTGGGACCATGTAAGCGGGCTTGAGCATTTTTCTCATGTACCTGTTTTTATGCCAAAGGAAGAGTTGGATTTTATCAAAAGCGGGAATAATATGGCGCTGCTTGCTAAGCAGCTGATCGGTTCAAATTACAAGCTTTATGAGTTTAAAGACGGGGCGTATCTCGGGTTTGAGAAAAGTTTCGATTTTTATGGTGATGGTAGCGTTGTTATTGTGCCAGCCTACGCGCATACGCCGGGCTCGGTAATTGTCTTTGTAACGGTTTCAGATGGTAAGCGGTACGCGTTTATCGGTGATCTGGCATGGCAGAAAGAGGGCGTTGACCTTCCGGCAGAAAAGCCCTGGCCTATCCGGAAGCAGGCGGATTTTAATGATGGCGTTGCACGGAAGCTGCTTGGCCATATGCATAGGTTACAGAAAAAGGTGCCGGGGTTAATTGTAGTGCCTGCGCATGATGCAAGGGTGTGGGCTATATTGCCCGGATTGGCCGCGAGGTAATATTCTTCTTCCCGCCGGACGGGTCCTGCAAAGCCGTACACCTCAGGTCATATTGGGATGGCCGGGGCCCCGAGGCTTGCCTCGCCTATGTTACGAGGTAACGAGGGTTGAGCCCGGGTTAGCCTATATTCTCCAACACCCATTTGGCATTCTTTCGAACATATTTATCCGGGTCTTCCAGCAGTGGTTCCAGAAACTCCCGGCATCTTGTCTCTCCTGTTTCAAACAGCGAAGTTATCGCCTGATCCCGAATAGGAGCCTCTCCATCAGAAAGCATTGGCAGGGAAGCGGTTGCAGTTACCGAAAAGGTTTTACAATAATTTCACAGGCAGGATTTGCTGATGACCTTCCCGGCAGGGGAGCCGTATCCTCTTTCCTGCCCCCTTTGAGGGAAGTACACTGCGAAGCAGCAGGGAGGGGGAGCAGACTATCTGCAAATACAATATTTAATGTTCCCCCGCGAGACCCGTCCGTCGAAAAGGCCCACCTAAAGACACCCACTAACCCCACCATAACCATCTTCCGGCACATTATCATTCGCATGACTGCAGCCATCAAAACTCTTCCAGTCCGCGCCAATACTGTTTTCCAGATTTATATGATGGAGAGCATGAGGCAATATCATCTCTTCCCGGGCACTGTCTTCTCCTGCACCAAGCCACGACGTATCCAGGCGGCAGACCCGCACTTTCGGTTCCCATGTCCCATGAGTATGATAACTCAGCAGACACGTAGCAGAATAGGATGGGAGGATAGTGTCTTCAGAACTGCCAGCATTCTGCGAAGCAGGCAGCAGCGCAACAATAATCGCCAGATCACCAGCAAAAGTCCCCGCAAATTTCCCCGACCGCATAAGCCTCTCCCTCCATCCAGCTATTATCTCCATTATGAAAATAGCCATAACACAGCCACAATGAATGCACTTCAAATGGGGTGTTCATTTTGCGTTCATTGTTGTGTCTGGAGGATAGGAACGTTAGGTTCTCTTTAGTTCCAATGACAGTTTGGAAAGAAAGTTTTCTGCAATTTGCGCAACTTCATCAATATACCAATTCCAGTATTCTAACAAAATTTGCTTTCCATCTGTGCTCAAGTCTTCCCAACATGGTTTCCCCAGATAGGCTATGGAAGAATAAAAGGCAGAGCTCACCAACTCTGACAGTCCCTCTGGATAACTGCACCCGAGCAGCAGACCACATGCCCTACGATAGCTCCGCGATTACTGGGTACCGGATATTTTGACGGAGCAAACTACAGGGGCAAACTCACTATCATGCCCGCCAAAATTCCGGCATGACACGTGGTGAGTGTGGTGAAAAAACTTTGATCCTGATTGCTCCTGCAAGATGCCCCCCACCGTGTCATACCAGAATTTTAATGGCCACGACCTCAATTTCTTCCCAAACCTCAGCTCCATTAAAATATCTGGTACCCAGACCATCATAAGGACCC
>JBOEGA010000175.1:0-4077 GCA_050633205.1 Methyloligellaceae bacterium
CTTACCCAAACCTGAAAACTCAGGAATTAGCCTCTATATTATGCGCGCTCTGGTTGAGTTCTCCGGCTTGTTCTGGAAGAACCTCGCTTAATCTCTCGCGAAGTGAAGGTAAATCTGTTTCACTTGGCTGTCGATCATCCATACGCAGTACCCATTGTGGCTCAAAATGCCTTGTTAGAGACTCGGTAAAATCCGCGAGCTTAACGGGGTCGGCCCGGTACAGAACAGCACGTTCCTGCCGTTCTGCGGTGACTATACCAACTTTTACAAGCTGGTCAACATGTCGTTTCAGTGCCGCTCTGGATAGGGCAAGCTTTAGCTTTAACTGTCTTTGCGATAGTCCTGATTCTCCTGCTGAAACAAGCGCTCTGAGAATATAATATCTGGTCGTATGAGAAAGTACGCCACAAATATCCGCCGTTTTTGAAACCAACATTTCAGATTTGCCCCCACTGACTTCATTAAAATGAGTCTTCGTCAGAATCTATTATATATAGAGTTTTAGGGCTTGGTTACAATTGGTTAATAAATACCAAATATACAAAGAATTAATAAATGCGTTGCATTCCCATAACAAAAAACTGCGGCAAGTGAAGAAAATGTCAATTTTTGAGGATATTCGTACAAAAACTTGCCAAAATTGTTTTTTTTGGGTTGACGACGACAACCGGTCAGCTTAGGTTCGGCTCACCTTCTCAACAGGCGGTAGGAACTTTAGATTAAGCAAAGACAATTTGCTTAACAGGAATCCTAAACGCTGTTGGATGGTAACCGAAGCAAATCTGTTATTTCATGATCTTGGATCGTTTAGATTTCAAGGTCCTCTGTATCGAGGTGCTGAATACGCGCGTTAAGTGTGTCTCGGCCGTTTTGTTTTTGCATTTGTTTATGGTGCAGTGATAGAGCGGTGTCGCGCGTTTTTTTGTGCTTGTGAATGTTTATTAGGAATTGGAACTAGTTGTATGCCGACTATTCAACAGCTTATTCGTAAGCCGCGTCAATTGCAGCTTAAGCGGAACAAAGTTCCTGCTATGGAAGCTTGCCCACAAAAGCGTGGTGTATGCACACGGGTTTATACGACGACGCCTAAAAAGCCTAACTCGGCTCTACGTAAGGTGGCGCGTGTCCGTTTGACGAATGGTTTTGAGGTTACGAGCTACATCCCAGGTGAAGGTCACAATCTGCAGGAGCACTCTGTTGTGCTTATTCGCGGTGGTCGTGTGAAGGATTTGCCTGGTGTTCGTTATCACATCGTTCGTGGTGTTTTGGATACTCAGGGTGTTGCTGATCGTAAGCAGCGCCGCTCGAAATATGGCGCTAAGCGTCCTAAGTAATTTGGTTTCTTTAAAAGTGGACAGCTTAAGCTGGTCTGCAGGGGAATATAGATATGTCACGTAGGCATAGAGCAGAAAAGAGAGAGATCATACCTGACGCCAAGTTTGGCGATTTGGTTCTTACCAAATTTATGAACTCTATTATGAAGGACGGCAAAAAGTCCGCTGCAGAAAGAATCGTGTATGGCGCCCTCGATACTGTCGAGGAAAAAATGAAGCAGGATCCTGTTGAAGCATTTCATCAGGCGCTTCAGAATGTAATGCCTGCTATTGAGGTTCGTTCTCGCCGGGTTGGTGGTGCTACTTACCAGGTGCCAGTAGAGGTTCGTCAGGAGCGTCGTCAGGCATTGGCAATTCGTTGGATTATCTCTGCTGCACGCGGTCGTAATGAGAATACAATGGTTGAGCGCCTTTCTGGTGAATTGCTTGATGCATTCAATAACCGGGGTTCGGCAGTTAAGAAACGCGAAGATACACACCGTATGGCAGAAGCTAACAGAGCTTTCTCCCATTATCGCTGGTAGTAGTAGTTGTAAGGTTATAGAAGAGCAAGAACCATGTCACGCAATACACCTATTAATGAGTACCGTAATATTGGTATCATGGCACATATTGATGCCGGTAAAACGACAACAACTGAGCGTGTGCTCTACTACACAGGTAAGAGTCACAAGATCGGTGAGGTGCATGATGGCGCCGCTACTATGGACTGGATGGAGCAGGAGCAGGAGCGTGGTATTACGATTACTTCCGCTGCGACCACAACCTTCTGGACATTGCGTGATATAGATGGAAATGCTCTTGGTAACGAGCATCGTATCAATATCATTGATACACCTGGTCACGTGGATTTCACCATTGAAGTTGAGCGCTCTTTGCGTGTTCTCGATGGTGCAGTTGCATTGCTCGATGCAAACGCAGGTGTAGAGCCTCAGACAGAAACTGTTTGGCGCCAGGGCGATCGTTATCACGTGCCTCGTATGTTCTTTATCAATAAGATGGATAAGATCGGCGCAGACTTCTATAACTGTGTTGAGACTATTAAAGAACGTTTGGGTGCCAAGCCGTTAGTTTTGCAGCTTCCAATCGGAGCTGAAAATGAATTTACCGGCGTTGTCGATCTTGTTGAAATGAAAGCTATCGTCTGGCAGGAAGAATCTCTCGGCGCGAAATTCGTTGAAGAAGAAATTCCGGCAGACCTTAAAGAAAAAGCAGCTGAATATCGCGAAGCTCTTATTGAGACTATCGTTGATCAGGACGAAGCTGTGATGGAAGCCTACCTTGAAGGCGAAGAGCCAAGCGTTGATACAATCCGCGCTCTGATCCGTAAGGGTACATGTAATGTTGATTTCTTCCCTGCTATGTGTGGGTCGGCCTTTAAAAACAAAGGCGTTCAACCATTACTTGATGCTGTAATTTACTATCTTCCTTCCCCACTTGATGTACCTGCAATTAAAGGTATCGATGCAAAGACTGAAGAAGAAGTTGTTAGAAAATCTTCAGACGATGAGCCTCTTTCTTTGCTTGCATTCAAAATTATGAACGACCCGTTCGTAGGTTCTCTGACATTCTGCCGTATCTATTCCGGTAAACTTGAGACTGGTGTTACCTTGATTAACACAGTTAAAGGTAAGCGTGAGCGTATCGGCCGTATGTTGTTGATGCATTCTAATAGCCGGGAAGATATCAAGGAAGCATTTGCTGGCGACATCGTCGCTATCGCTGGTCTGAAAGATTCTACAACAGGTGATACTCTTTGCGATCCAAATAACCAGGTTATTCTTGAGCGTATGGAATTCCCTGAGCCGGTTATCGAGATTGCTGTTGAGCCTAAGACGAAAAGTGATCAGGAAAAACTTGGTGTTGCACTTAATCGTCTTGCACAGGAAGATCCAAGTTTCCGTGTATCTTCAGATGAAGAATCTGGTCAGACAATTATTGCGGGTATGGGTGAGCTTCACCTGGATATTATTATCGACCGCATGAAGCGTGAATTTAAAGTTGAAGCGAACGTTGGTCAGCCTCAGGTTGCCTATCGTGAGACGATTACTAAAACAGCGGAAATTGATTACACTCACAAGAAACAATCTGGTGGTTCTGGTCAGTTTGCCCGCGTTAAAATGATAATTGAGCCTGGTGAACCAAATTCAGGTTTTGAATTTGTAAGCAAGATCACTGGTGGTGCTATTCCTAAAGAATACATCCCTGGTGTTGAGAAGGGCGCTAAAAGTGTCGTTGAGGCTGGTATCCTGATTGGTTTCCCAATGTTGGATGTTAAAGTTACACTTATCGACGGCGCTTACCATGATGTTGACTCGAGTGTTATGGCATTTGAGATGGCTGGTCGTACAGCTTTCCGTGATGGTGCTAAAAAAGCGTCACCACAGCTTCTTGAGCCAATCATGAAAGTGGAAGTTGTTACTCCTGACGAGTATCTTGGTAATATCATGGGCGATTTGAATAGTCGTCGTGGCCAGGTGCAGGGACAGGATCAACGCGGTAACGCACTTGCAATTAATGCAATGGTACCGCTTGCGAATATGTTCGGTTATGTAAACACGTTGCGTTCTATGTCTCAGGGACGTGCACAGTTTACTATGCTGTTTGATCATTATGCTCAGGTTCCTAAAGCAGTGTCTGAAGAAGTTCAGGCAAAATTTGCATAACGGAATTGAGTTGGTAGTTTGGAATTGAGCTAAAAAGCTAAGATGGAGTGCCCAGATGGCTAAAGAAAAATTTGAGC
>JBOEGA010000176.1:0-10704 GCA_050633205.1 Methyloligellaceae bacterium
GACCTATGGCTTACCCTTGAAAATATTATGAAAATATCCTTTACCCGCGTTTAGCCAAATCTAAACCTGCATTGTTTATACTCATGCTTATAAGTGAGTAGAGAAAGTCAGATCGGGTTCTGGTCATGATTTTCCGGGGTGGTTTATGCCATATGAAGTGTGCGTTTGAATTTTACATATGCAAAATAATAAACGCCCCTGTCGTGGGAGTAGTAGAGTATGATATCGCAGCAAACTCTTGAGATGCTCGATTCAGTAAAACAGTCGGGGTGCATTACCTCGAATGTTGTAGAGATTCTCCGTGAAGAATTCTTCAGTGAGGAGTTGGTCACAGAGATAACAGCAGATCTGATGCTTGATCTGCATCACTGTATCCTGTTTGCCGATATTTCCTGGCATAACCTTCTGGTTGATACTCTGACAGATTATGTCGTGTATGACATGATGCCTGAAGGCTATGTTACAGTTGAGAACGCCGAATGGCTCATCGACAACATCTCCTATAATGGCCGCATAGAGACTGCTGCAGAACTGGAAACTCTGGTCAATATCATAGAAGAAGCGACCTGGAGCCCCGAAATTCTTGTCGAGTTTGCTCTGAAACAGGTCCATTACGCCGTATCTCATGGCATTGGCGCTCTGCGTGAGGGAACCAATATTGGTGTTGGTACATTGATGGATACTGAAGTTCATCTGATGCGCCGCATTCTTATGGGCTACGGAGGCGATGGTCTGGTCGCAATTTCCCGCACTGAAGCTGAAATTCTTCTCGATATCAATGATGCGGCTGTACATGTCCAAAACCATGTCGGCTGGTCAGAGCTCTTTATCAAAGCCATCGCTAACCACGTAATGGCCGGCTCCAAATACCAGGTACCAAATCGTCAGGAAGCTCTGTGCAAGGAGATCTGGTTGCATGAGTCCCTGGGCGTTGTTGGCTTTATGCAGCAAATGGTATCCTACGGTTTTGAGGCTTTAAGCCAGTATTATCATCGCCCGTCACCCGAAGAGGTAGAGCTTGAAAAGCTGGAACGTGAAAAGCGTGCACTTATCGTTGGTGAAGCTATGACGCGTGAAGAAGTGAGCTGGCTGGTTGAGCGCATTGGCGTTAATGGCCTGCTTAATGATAATGAGAAGGCTTTGGTTCAGTTCCTTAAAACCAAATCCAAAAATATCGATAAAGCGCTCAAGCCACTTATTGAACTTGCCGCGTAAGTAGCATAGATAAGTCATATGCCCCTTTATTTCGCATATGGTTCCAATATGTTACCCGAACAAATGGCGCGCCGATGTCCAGGCGCGCGCCCACTGGGCCGCGGTAGCCTGCCTCACTGGAAATATATAACCACCAAACGGGGCACAGCAAATATACAACCCGGAAAAGACCATGTCGTTCACGGAGCACTCTGGCGTTGTGATTTCCGTCATATTGCCAGTCTTAACCGATATGAAGGCGTCCGCTTACGAAATTACCTTCCCCGTTTTATGAAGATTTCCACCAGGACCGGGAGGTCATATACTGCATTAGTCTATGTCAGTCAGAGAATTCTTTATGGGATATCCCGGCCGGATTATATGTTGAATGCCGTCTTGCCGGGGGCTAAGTCATTCGATTTGCCCGAATATTACCTTAAGGAACTGGAGAGCTGGTTACCTGAAAGAAGAATTGGTGCAGCAGGCAGGAAATATATAGGGCGGAAGGCGTAATAGATGTCCTGTAGTCAAAATTGGACTTAACGGATATACTCGCCGCAACAAATACAAACCGAGGTTTCTCCATGCGTAGTTTTTCCCATCCAGGTCGTTCCACTGTCTATGCTTCTAATGCCATGTGCGCAACATCGCATCCTCTGGCCTCTCAGGCCGCTGTTGATATAATGAAAGAGGGAGGAAATGCAGTTGATGCAGCCATCGCAGCCTCTGCCGTCTTAGCTGTTGTTGAACCTCATATGACAGGTATCGGAGGGGATTGCTTTGCCCTGTTCTGGAAGCCGGGTGCAAAGGTTATGGGGCTGAGTGGCATGGGAAGAGCTGCCGCTGCTGCGACACCTGAATGGTACGCAGAAAAGAATATGGTAACCGTGGAGCCAACAAGTGCACATGCCGTGACAGTTCCCGGCGCTATTGATGGCTGGTGTCGTCTGGTTGAAGATCATGGCAGTCTGCCCATGTCCCGGATAATGGAAACAGCAATTATACTGGCCAATGAAGGCTTTCCGGTTTCTCCAAGAACCGCACATGACTGGGTAGACTATGAATATAAGCTTGGCCTCTACGAAAGTACACGCGCCTGCTATCTTAAAGACGGTAAGGCACCAAAGGTCGGCGATGTAATGCGCTTTCCTGAACTCGGAAAAAGCCTGAGTATGATTGCCGAAGGTGGCAGGGATGCGTTCTACACCGGAGAGCTGGCTTCCGATATGGTGGATACACTACAGGCTCTTGGTGGCTTGCAGACCATGGAAGATTTCGCACAGCAGAGCAGCACATATGTAACGCCGATAACCGCCGGCTTCAAAGGCATGGATATTTATGAAATGCCGCCAAGCAATCATGGCATGACAGCAATTATGATGCTTAAAATGCTGGAGCGCATTGATGACAGAGGCTCTGAAGCGGTTAGTGCTAAACGCTACCATGTTATGATGGAAGCTGCACGAATGGCATATGGTGCAAGGGATGAATATCTCGCAGATCCTGACTTTATGGATATACCGATTGAACATCTTATATCAGATGCAGTAGCCGATGAACTCGCCAGGCGTATTGACCCGGACCGCAGAACTCCGGATCTGGGAAATTTCCCTCAACCTGCAAGTAATGACACTGTCTACCTCACGGTTGTAGATAAAAATGGCATGGTCGTCTCCTTCATCAATTCTATTTATCATTCCTTTGGATCAGGTATCACAGCTCCTAAATCCGGTATCTTATTGCACTCGAGAGGATATGGTTTCAGATTTATGCCAGGTCACGTAAACAGTATTGCACCACGAAAACGCCCCATGCACACTCTGATCCCTGGTATGGCACTTAAGGATGGCGTTCCCGTTGCAAGTTTTGGTGTTATGGGTGCAGACTTCCAGCCAACTGGTCACGTACATGTACTCACTAACATGTATGACTATGGAATGGACCCTCAGGAAGCTCTGGATTCACCAAGAGTATTTTTTGAAGGGGAAACTCTGGCAATAGAGCAGGGCGTTCCTGAAAACGTGGTGAAGGATCTGATTTCAATGGGACATGAAGTGAAAATTGTTCCGGAGCCCTGGGGTGGAGGTCAGATCATCACTATCGATAGAAAACGCAATATTCTCATCGGTGGCTCAGACCCGCGTAAAGATGGGGTCGCTCTTGGGTATTAGAGCATCTTTGCTGCCCACATTTAGCCTTATTTTCTGCGACATTGTGATGCTCCTCGGGGCATCACAATGAGTTATTTGCCTTTGGGTTATATAGAGCGTGATCAATATACTCTTTCCATTGTATTTTAACATTATTTCTCATTCGAAATTTTAAATCATAATCTGATTTTTTATTACTTGAATAATAGTGATATTCCATAATTCAGAGGGAGTACCTTCTGGCAACCTGAACGATCCCCTGCGTTATTTTTGCCTATTGGTTCTTTTTATTAATAGCCGGATAAAACCGTTTAATTTTGCTGTGGTGGGATGCTTTCCCAAATTGAGGCTAATAATAATGAAACCAATTAAAATCCTGGGTTCAGCACTTATAATATTGGGTGTGTACGTATTCATTACTGGAATTTCAGCTCAGGCTAAGTCGGCTCGCTTGCCCGAAGCCGTAGCAGAAGCAGTAATTGATAAACTGAAAAGTGAAGATCCGGCAGAAAGACTGCAGGCTTTTAACGCTCTTGGAGTAACAGAGCCTTCAATGATGTCTCTTATACTGGATGCTGTAAGGCCGACACCATGCGGTATTGAAGATTTAGAACGCTTTATCCTTTCTGAGCAGATAACATCTATTGTTGATGTCTTGAAAAAAAGAAGAAGCAAGCTGGAGAATAGCGAAAAAATAGCTAAAGAATGTGAACTGATTATGCAGGGATCTGCACAGTATGGCTTCTAGGGAGTTATTGACGTTCGGTTTTTGTCAGGCGAGCCTTTATGGCTTGCCTGAGCTTACCATATCTTTATCTTGATTATTTTGGGCTAACTCGTCGTTGGATGATGTTTCCTGTTTTATATCCGCAAATTCAATATAACGATTTAATATCATAGCTGCCAGATCACCCTCAGTGGTCGGTTTTCCAAATAAATAACCTTGCAATTGATCGCAACCGACATTACTCAAAAGTTCCAGCTGTTCGCGCGTTTCAATGCCTTCAGTTGTGACCTTCATATTTAAAGAGTGCCCTAGGTCAATGATAGTCTTGAGTATGGTTAGTATTTCATCATCTTTTTTATTTAAGGCTTTTACAAAGGACTGATCAATTTTAATTTTATCAAATTTGAATTGCCACAGATAACTCAGGCTTGAATATCCCGTACCGAAATCATCCATCACTATAAGTGGGCCCATACTTCTGAGTTCATGTAACTGTTTCATCACGTCAGCAGTATCATTTAACAGCAGGCTCTCCGTGATTTCCAGCTCCAGGCGGCTTGGGTCCAGTAAACTGTCTTTCAGAGACGATCGTACAATATTAACAATATCTTCGCTTTTAAACTGCAATGGAGACAGGTTAATCGCAACTCTGAAATCCTCCGGCCATCTTGATGCGGCTGCACAGGCTGTCTTTAAAACCCATGCTCCGATCTCATTGATCAAACCCATTTCTTCCGCTATAGGCACAAAAACAGCCGGGGAAATATCCTGGTCTTCATTCATGGGAAGCCGTAACAGGGCTTCAAAAGAAATAATTCTTCCTTCCTGGATATCAAATACAGGTTGATATTGAAGTGTGAACGTTTCTTCGAAAGCAGCATTACGAATAAGAATTTCCAGCTTTCTTCTGGCTTCCAGCTCAACATCCATTTGGGGTTCAAAAAACTTGTAACAGTTTCTGCCACAGGATTTTACCGAGGACAGGGCCAGATCTGCTCTCTTGATCAGCTTTTCCGGATCTCGACTATCATAAGGAGATAACGATATACCAATACTGATAGAGGTTGAAATTTCACGCCCATTAATGGAAAACGGTTGGTGAATAGTATCAAGTATTCTTCTGGCATACAGTTCAGCATCATTCCTGTCAGCAACCTGCATTTGGGCAACGACAAACTCGTCACCGCCAAAACGGCCGATTATATTGGTTTCCATAAATATCGATTTAATACGCTTGGAAGCTTCATAAATCATCATATCTCCTGCATGATGACCCATGCTGTCATTGATCTCCTTTAACCTGTCCAGGTCGAGATAATAAATTGCCGTTACAGACTTTTGATTTTCTTGCTCCTGCAGCTTCTTTTCCAGACCTTTAAGAAAATATGTGCGGTTTACAAAACCTGTCATAGCGTCATGGCGGGCCAGATAGGAAAGTTGTTTATCTGCCTTTCTTTTTTGATGATGCTTCCAGTAGAACAACCCTGCTGGCAGGCCAAAGGATACAGCAATTAAAAAAGCCATTAAAGTAGCTACATAGAGAAAATGTGTTTTAAATAGAAAACGTTTACCGCTCTGATCTACATAAACCTCTACAATAGCTATAAGCTTATTATTTTTTAATATTGGCAGATAGGTTTCTGAATAGAGGGTCGGGCGATGAGGAGGCGTTCCTTCTTTAATTTTCGTATAGGAATTTCCAGCCACCACGGCTTTATAGGCATCAGAGTGATAAATTTGAATTTGTTGTTTGACTTTTAAGCTGTTTTCTTTTTCGGAAGCAATAAATCGGAGCTGTCCTGCACTGTCAAACAGCTTAAAGCGAAAAACCCGGCCAATAGATCTGGCCTGTTTGATATAGTCTTCACTTTTTTTACTGGGAGGAGCCCCTTTAGCTATTTGCTGCATATCCGGGAGATTTCTGGAAAATGATTTGACCCATTCATATCCGGTCTGTTCTGCATCCTTGCGAATAAGAACTTCTACAGAATGCATCATAAATAAATAGGATGTAACGGACACAAGAAGAATCGATATCAGTATCGCTAAAAGCGATCCTACATCCCAACGGGATAACCGATGCTCCATAATAAGACCCTCCAGAATATAAGCCATAACTATACAACAGGAGGGTTAAAAAAGGTGAAAGCATAAAAGCTATTTGAGAACAGTATGTTAAGATCTCATTTTATAGCTTTTATAGGGGGCAGAAAACTTAACAGCACCTTCTATTTCAACCTCATACACTGTGGTGTAGCGTCGGAAAGCTGGTTTGCCAGCCCGGCCTGATTAGCCATCATTCCGATAATTTCCATCCGTGACATTGGCTTCATATTACTCTGAAAGTTTCTATAAAGTGTATGGCAGTTGGTCATTAGGCGTTCAGGAGAATCCCAGCCCATATAGATACTGGAAGTAAAAGCTTGGGATTCAGCAATCTGATAGGCCGCATCAGCAGGTTTAACACCGGCTTCAAATTTTTGTCTGGCCTGTTTTGATACAAAAATCCAGTAATCTTTAACCTTTTGAACACCGGCTTTATCTGTTATCGGACCATGTCCGGGAACAATTTTGCCCACATCCATTTCCAGAATGAGATCAAGTGCTTTAATCCAGTTCTCGACCGGTCCTTTCCACATAACAGGTGTACAGTTGATAAATAAGATATCAGCCGTAAACAGAATTTTGCTGTCCGGAATATAGGCCATGGCATCACCGGGACGGTGAGCAGGGCCGACTTCTATAAGTTCAACATCACGCCCGCCCACATCCAGAGTCATTCTGTCATTAAAGCCGCGCTTTGCAGGGGTATGGATAACCTCACCGAATTTATAGGGTTGCACCATACTTTTCATCCAGTGTCCGGCTCTTCGGTATTTCTTCATCGGGAGCATTGAAAAGAACTGGCCAACTTTTTTAAACAGCGCCATCTGAACCGGCTTGTGGTGGTTCATATCATTCATGCTGGCTTCAGATGCAATAATATCTATATCTTTAAGAAGGTGGTTTCCCCAGAAATGATCCCCGTCTGCATGAGTATTAAACAATGTCTTTATGGGAGCAGTTTCCGTAACCGTTTTCATCGCATCAAGCATTTGCTGCGTATAGTTATGATCCCACAATGTATCAATCAGCAATGAGCTGTCTTTTCCAACAACCAGTCCTGCATTGGATTCCCCCCACGAACCGTTGGGAACCATCCAGGCGTAAATACCATTCCCAAGATCATATAATCCTTCTGGATAGAGAGGGGTCTCCTGAAAGCGCGTTTTTGTTCGACCTGTAGGCACAATACATGAAGAATCCGCAGACAGGTGATCTCTGTTTTCCGCTTCCATAGATTATTCACTCCTTGCTATTGCAATTTCATTTCTTAGTGTTCCGATATTCTGCACATACAGTTCAACCACATCCCCTGGCTTAAGGAACTTTCCATGTTCCAGCCCGCAGCCTTTGCCCTCTTTTCCTGAGCAGGTACCGGAGCTGATAAACTCCCCGGGGTAAAGAGTTTCCGACTGAGAGATATATTCAATGATCTGCTCAAAGGTCCAGTACATGTCTCTTGAATTGCCTTTTGACCACTGTTCCCCGTTTATGGTTGCAGTCATCTCCAGATCATACGGGTTTTCAATTTCGTCAGGAGTAACCAGGCAAGGGCCAATCGCATTGCCTGTATCAAAGTCCTTCCCCTTTGCCGGACCAAGCCTTCCTGGCATTTCCTGCTTCTGGATATTACGGGCAGAGAAGTCATTAAAAATAGTATAGCCCGCTATATAGTTTCGGGCATCCTTCGCTTTGATATCTTTACCGGTTTTCCCAATGACAACACCCCATTCAAGTTCATAGTCCAGAACTGTGCAATAGGAAGGCGTTCTGATCTTTGCACCATGACCAACAACCGAGAAGCGATTTGATTTGTAGTAAACAGGCCTTTCATACCAGGCCTTGTTCGCCCGGTAGGCCAGAGAGTATTTTCTGCCAAAATATTTCTCAATGGCTTCATCAATAAATGCTTTTTTTCCAAGTCCGACAGTGCGGGTGCAGTTAATAATATGTTCTTCAAAGGCCATACAGGCTCGAATTGATTCCGGTACAGGAAGCGGAGCCCGCATCTTAACGTCAGTAATAGGCAGTAGAGTGTTCGCAGGGAGGTTGCTTACAATATATTCCAGCGCTTCCTGTGCAGCATCAAATGCATGGCGCCCGCCGCGAACATATTCTATCATGGAAACGAGATATGGATTGGGCTTTCCGCTTTTTGCTGTTGCGCCAGCCTGCAGATCTGCAATCTGTTTTCCACCCTTCAGAAGAGCGCCAAGAGCAGGGATTTCATTATCTTTAATAAAGGTAACCAGTTTCACCAGTATGTTTCCTGTCTTAAATAAGCTATTAGAGCAGAACCCGACTTGTAATGCAGAGCATCATAGCCACATCTGCTATAAAACAAAGTCATAAATGGTACAGCTCTTGAAAAAAACAAGTATATTTATAGCAATAATATTTTCATTTTGGATTACAGCCTTCTTGGCTTACTGGACATTTTATCTGAGAGAGAAGCCCGCAGGTATTTCAGCACTACCTCCCAAAGTATATCAGAACAAACCTGTCAGGCTGATAGATCATGCAAATTACCTTCAGAAAGATGATGCGTGGGGTAAACAGCCTCTTGGCAATACAAGCGAAACGCTTGCCAGAGTTGGGTGCACATTATCCAGTGTTGCAATGGCACTCAGAAATATGGGGTATGACTATAACCCCGGTACCCTGAATACACATATCAGGGATGCGAATGGTTACACTGAAAATGGCTGGTTTAAGTGGGCAAGTGTAGGGCAGGTCACCGATGGTCAGGCACAGGCTTTGTATTATGAAAAGCCAACTCATCAGATTATAGACCAGTGTCTGAGAAAGGGGCAGTATCCAATTATCAAATTCCGGTTGACTTTGATCCCCTCTCATTGGGTTATTATCACAGGTAGAACAACGAAGGAATATCTGGTGCGTGACCCATTGGTTACTTCAGCTAACCCCATCCCGTTGTCTTCAAGAGCAAAAAGAATTCTCTCAGTGCGCTGTATAGGCGACAGATGGTTATACCACCCCTAATTTGGCCTCAATCTTATTATTCACAGTACATCTGCAACAATAATAAAATTAGCTAAACTGCTAGCAGGAAATGGTTATTACTGATTTTCTGGCTGGCACAATAAAGGAGCTGCATTATGTTTGGTGGTGGTATATCTAATCTTATGACAGCAATGGTATCTGCTGTTGCGATGTTATTTTCAGCCTTTAGTTTTTATGAATCCTCAGTGAAGAAGGCAAACCTGCAAATCCATAAACCTGTAAATTTCTATATGTTCAGGGAAGATTTTCGTGATGTACTTGCTATTCCAATTTCAATTTCGAACAATGGTGCTCAAAGAGGAACCATACTTTCATTTGACCTGAAGGTTACCAATCTCCAGACCAAAGAGACCCAAACATTTCGTAACCTCTATTTTGGTGAAAACCCGAAAACTGATAAAAAACTTTTTAGTCCAATAACGGTTCAGGGACGTGAAACAGCAACCAACACGGTTATGTTTCATGCTGTTAATGTGGGCACTTTTTCAGAAAAAACCGGACAGGTAACAGTACCGCTGCGCCTGACATTATCAATGAGAACTGATGGTGGAGCATATTTTCTGGGAGATGCAAAAACGGAACCTGTTACCTTTGATATGACAGCAAAATTCTTTAACAGCCTTCGCGATATGGAAAGAGGGGTGCCAACAATATTCCATAACAAGGATTGGTACGCAAAAGAAAGCAAGTAAGCGGCGGGATCAGGTATCCTGGTCTTTCAACTGTGTCCGCCGTATGGAATTTCAGTAAACCCAGGGGCTCTGTGCTTGTGTTCTAAATTCGTCACTTTTATGACAGTTGCTTTTCATTAAATTTGAATTTCTTATGAATAGGGTTGCTTTAATGCCACTTTCATTTGTAAAAAAGCAAATATAATGCATTCGTACTTGTGGTAGTATTTTGTCAACACTAATTGATTTACAAGGAAGCTGCGCTTATGCTCGGTCGTCGTTGTTTTCAAATTTTGTCATTAAATAACCGAAATTATAATGTGACTGCCTGAAACGACGGAAGTTTGCTCGAAAGAATCTAAACAACGCAATAAATGAGAATAATTATGTTTAATAGTATGAAGAAGTTCACTTCTAAATCAGTCATTCAGCTATTTGTGATCATTAGTGCCATTGCGGCTATAAACTCGGGGGCAATTGCTGGGCCATCACCTTTCAATACTATGCTCGGATCATGGGGTGGTAGCGGAATCTTTGAACTGAAAAGTGGTAAAAAAGAACGTATTCAGTGTACGGCATATTATACCGGTGGCAGTTCTCAGTTGAACATGAATATCCGCTGTAAAGGTAACCAGCAGATCGAAATGCGCAGCAAGATGTCTCTTGCTGATGGTAAAATTACGGGAACCTGGTTGGAAACAACATTCAATGCTGAAGGTAATATTTCAGGTAAGGCTCTTGGGCGCAAAATTGCTCTTGCTATTAAGGGTGCCGTATCCGGTACTATGGAAGTCAGCTATAGCAGAGTTCGCCAGGAAGTAACAATCCACACGAC
>JBOEGA010000177.1:0-9423 GCA_050633205.1 Methyloligellaceae bacterium
GTCCAGACAGGTGAATGAGAACGTGCGCGCAGGGCAATACTGTTAAGTGACATCCTATGCCTCTGAGGTAAAAAAAGACCCGGGAAGATAATCCTTCCCGGGTATATGGGGTGTTATCAGGCGAACTCAATACCACTTTTGGTAAGAGGTAGCTGGAATGCTCTCTTTCCCGTTGCTGCATGGATCGCATTGGCCAGAGCCGGTGCCAGAGGTGGAACACCAGGTTCGCCAACTCCTGTCGGAGCCTCTGCTGAGCTGATAATATGCACATCAATCACAGGCATTTCGTTGATACGCAAAGTCTCATAATCAGGGAAGTTGGATTGCTCGACTTCTCCCTTATTCAATGTCACCTCATTACGCATGGCCGCACCAAGAGCATAGCCTATGCCGCCTTCCATCTGCGCTTTGACAATATCAGGGTTAACAACCACTCCGCAATCAACTGCGCAGGTGACTTTAACAACCTTGATCGCACCTTTGTCGTTTTTAGAAATTTCAACAACCTGTGCCACAAAGCTTCTGAAGGATTCATGTACAGCAATGCCGTGAAAATGTCCCTTCGGCAGTGGTTTGCCCCAACCGGCTTTTTCAGCGGCCAGTTTCAGAACGGCCGCATGTCTTGGGTGGCTCCCAAGCAGCTTTAACCGATACTCGACAGGGTCCTGTTTTGCAGCTTCTGCAAGCATATCAATAGCAATTTCGGTCGAGTAGGCTGTATGTGTATGACCAACCGAGCGCCACCATAATACGGTAACCGGAGATACCATGTTATGAGTGTCTACCCCGAGATTGGGGATTGTATAAGGCAGGCTTGCCCCTCCCTCTACAGATGACGAGTCAACCCCGTTCTTCACCATAACCGGTTCAAACGGAGTGCCTGACATAATAGACTGGCCAATGATACGGTGGTTCCATGCAACTGGATTACCATCCTTATCAAGGCCTGCCTCAATCTTTTCAATATAGGCTGGTCGGTAATACCCGCCACGGATATCATCCTCACGTGTATAGAAGAGTTTCACCGGCCATTTGCCGCCGATGATTTTAACCGCCATAGCAGCTTCCAGGACATAATCAGAAGTCGGATTGGCACGTCGTCCGAAAGACCCCCCGGCATAAAGCGTATTGATTTTCACCATCTCGGGCTTGATACCAAGAACAGCAGCAGCTGTTGGTTGAGCCAGTGAAGGGAACTGACATCCGTCCCATATCTCGGCAGTCTTGCCATCAAATTTTATGATGCAATTCAATGGTTCCATGGGCGCATGGGCCAGATACGGAAATTCAAACTCGGCAGACACTGTCTTGGCTGCTGATGACATTGCCTTGTCCGGATCACCATCCTTTCGGGCAACATGACCTTTTTCCTTGAGCTTGGACTTGTACTCCTCAAACACTTCAGACGAAGAACGGTTCTCAGCTTTGGAGAAATCCCATTCAACTTTAAGTGCTTCACGACCTTTAATGGCTGCCCAGCTGTTCTTCGCATAAACAATAACACCACGCGGGGAAGGCTTTATATCCAGAACGCCCTTCACCTTCATGGCATCTTTGGCATCAAAGGACTTGACCGTTCCGCCAAAGCGGGGAGAACGCGCAATAACGGCATAAGCCATATCAGGCAGCGAAAAGTCCATTGCAAACATGGCCGTGCCATCTGTCTTTGCTTTGCTGTCCTTACGTGGCAGGTCCTGTTTGCCGATCAGCTTGAAATCCTTGGCCTCTTTTAGCTTTGGCTTGGCAGCCAGTTTCACATCCGCCGCAGCACTGGCCATTTCTCCATAAGTGGCAGATTTTCCTGATTTATGGCTAAGCTTATTATTCTCCGTAGTAATCTCGCCAGCAGGAACTTTCCAGGCTGCCGCAGCAGCGTCAACCAGCATCTGCCGGGCAGCAGCTCCAGCCTCGCGATATTGCATAAACGAGTTTGCAATGGCAGTAGAACCACCCGTTCCTTGGGCCTGGAAGGCAAGGTTCGCATATTTGGCAGCATCAGCCGGAGCCCACTCAACAACAACCTTGTCCCAGTCAGCATCCAGCTCTTCTGCAATAAGCGTCGCCAGGCCGGTCGTGGTCCCTTGTCCCATTTCAAAATGTTTTGCAATAACAACTACGCTGTTATCAGCCATCACTTTTACAAACGGGTTTGGAACGAGGTCAGCACTACCTGCAGCAATAAGACTGCCTGAAGAACCCAGGCCAATAATCAGTCCGGCACCAACAGCCACAGACCCTTTTAAAAATTCACGACGATTTGAAGTAACTGTCATAATTAGGCCTCCAGCTTTTTAGCAGCTAAATGAATAGCAGCACGAATTCTCTGATAAGTGACACAGCGACAGGCGTTTCCATTCATATATGTGTCAATATCTTCATCAGAAGGCTTCTTGTTTTCTGAAAGCAGGCCAATACTCTGCATAATTTGGCCGGATTGGCAGTACCCGCACTGAACCACATCAAGTTCGCGCCAGGCCGCCTGAACCGCACTTGCGACGTCCCCGTTTGCACCTTCTATGGTTTGAATATCTTTACCAACAGCATCCTCAACAAAGAGCTGGCAGGATCTTGTAGGTTTGCCATCGACATGGATTGTACATGCTCCACATGAAGCAACTCCGCAGCCAAACTTTGTGCCGGTTAAACCAACATCCTCCCGGATCACCCAGAGCATGGGAGTTCCTTCCTCGGCATCTATTGATTTTGTCTCACCATTAATCTTCAGCTTATACATGCTGTCTCCCTTGTCCAGTGAGTGATAATTAGACAGATCACAGTAGAGTTATGAATTCTTCTCATACGCTCAATTATATTCCTGAGCATATTGCAATATTAAATTCTTCTCTAAAAATGGCGCAAACGTGGCTATTCCACGAGACTGGATCACGTTTGGGTGTAATTGGGGGGAATGCAGGTATTGTCGCACCTGCTACTTTAGATGTGGTAGTTATTACATGAAGAGATATAATTAATACTGATAAAACAGGCTTAGGTATTTATTCAGGAGGGCTTCAACTCTGAATTTTTTTAAGACTCTCAGGCCTTTTTCTCAAAATCGAAGCACTGGACAAAAAACATCAGCATGCAGTAGCCACGCCCCTTATGACGATCTGCATAAAAGGCGGGTTAATGGCTGCCACTGGTACAAAACACAGGAAAGCATTCCACCCGTATCATTCGACAGACGCAATAATGTTGGCCTGCACCATCTGGCACTGGCCGTCAGGGACAGTATCTCAATTGACACTTTGTATAATGAGATGGTTAAAGAAGGTATAGATATTGAATTCCCTCCAACACTTAAACCGGACGGTGCATCAAAACATATGATGTGCTTTATTCCCGGTGGCCCAAGGGTGGAATTCTTTACGTCGATAATCAATGAATAATAAACAGAACGGACAATAAAATGCTTATTGCATTATATACGGCAGCGATCCTTTTAGCCTTCGGTCTCGTAAGTTATATTCTAAAGAGATTAAACACTTGGTTCTATATTTTTGCCGCCACCACATTGGCCCTGTCCATTGCAGTTGCCTTTTTTGCTGGTGACACAATAGCAGCCCCACTGATCCTGGCGATTATCTCCTATTATGTCTGGATCAATATATTTACCTTTTTCCTCTATGGCTGGGATAAAGGTGCTGCCATGACAAACATGTGGCGCGTCTCCGAGAGACAATTGCACATGTATATGTTCTTTGGCGGGGCTCTGGGCGCAATTCTCGGGCAGAAAATATTCAGACACAAAACCCAGAAACTGTCTTTCCGTATTGTCTTCTGGTCACTGCTTGTCATTCAGCTCCTGATCCCGGTGGGTTTACTGATCGCAAGATTCTGAAATATGCAGTTTTTTTTTACCCTGACTTTATAAAGAGGCCGGTATGCTTATCTGGGTTTTCATCACGATTGCAGCGGCCTTTTTGCAGAATGTTCGCTCCACACTACAAAAACACCTGAAAGGGAAAATAGGAACCCTCGGAGCAACATTTGTCCGTTTCGGTTATGGTTTTCCATTTGCAATCCTGTTCCTGCTTTTTCTCCACTATGGAATGAAATATCAGTTGCCGGATCTGAATATTTCATTTGGTATGTGGATAATCGTGGCAGCCCTGGCCCAGATCGTGGCTCAGGCACTTCTCATCTATATGTTCAGCTTTAAAAACTTCGCTGTAGGCACCGCATATTCAAGAACAGAACCGGCGCAGGCAGCATTGTTTGGTCTCCTCTTCCTGTCCGAAACCATTTCACCTCTGGTCATCGTAGCAATAATGATAACTGTCGTTGGCGTAATGATAATCTCGGTTGCCCGCACAGAACTGAAATTTAAGGCAATGGCAGGTTCCATATTTAGCTATAGCACTCTGATAGGGCTGTGCTCGGGAAGTTTCTTTGGTCTGTCTGCTGTCGGATACAGAGGCGCCTCACTTTCATTAGGCGGACCCAATTTCCTGATGCAGGGAGCGGTGACACTGTGCACAGCGATCATATTCCAGACCCTGATCATGTTTATCTATATTGCTCTCAGGAAACCCGATGAATTGCGTAAAATCGCAGCTTTGTGGAAGCCGGGCCTTGCCGTTGGCTTTGTCGGAGCAACCGCATCTTTCGGCTGGTTTACAGCAATGACACTGGAAAAAGCTGCCCTTGTCAAAGCCGTCGCTCAGGTCGAAATGCTCTTCACCTTCGCCTCAACAGTCTTCATATTCAGGGAACGCATTAATAAGTTGGAAATCCTGGGCTGTCTGGCAATTGTAATAGGAATTCTGGCATTATTAATGTCATAATATATTTATCATGCATTTTCTCTTGCTATATACTTGGTGCTGCACTATGTGCTCCTTATAGGTTTGAATTGCTCCAAATATAAGCGGTTTATATACTGGGGCATTCTTTAGGGAATACGCTGATGAGCACTGAGAAATCTCCTGTTAAAGAATTAATTACTTGCAATAATCACTTGCAGGTAGCCCCCGACGATCTGATCAGAAGTGTTGCTGTAAAAATGCCAAAAAGTCATTCAAGTGCAGCAGTTGTGGTAGACGAGAAAACAGGAAAACTGGTTGGGATTATAACTGAACAGGATATCGTTGAGCGGGCAGTGGGCGTGCGGCGGAATGTCGATGAAACAACCGTAGACGAAATCATGACTAAAGATCCCATAACAATTTCAGTTGATACCCCCCTCACTGAAGCTCTTGAACTCTTAACTCAGCACGGAATAAGAACCCTGCCAATTATGGAAGCCGATAAGGTCGTCGGAATTCTCGACATAAGAGACCTTTACGATATTCTTAACCGTCTTCTAAAAGAAGAAGTCGCCTTTCGTGACGGCATAATAAACTATGCCTATGGCGACGGGTATGGCGCAGGCTACCAAAAATAATATCATGCCAGACAGGTGCATAGCCTGTCTGATAATAATCGGTGGAGGCATGAAGAAGGTAACCTCATTTTGCATAGCCAGATCCATACAGCAAACTCTGTATCCGCAATGAAGACAACCCGAATACATCATCATAATTTTTCCCGCTGGAGCGATTAAAGCCATAATCGCTTTCAGTCGAACCAAACGTGAAACTCGCTTTCATTGAAGCAAATACATAATCACTGTCAGCCATCAATATATCATCAAGAGACTGAAGCTTTGGCAGTTTTTCAGAAATATCAGGCGTAGAAGAGCTTTCCTGATATTCCTGTAGCTGTAACAGGGCTGCGTTCAGAGTTCCTGATATTTTCGGCCCGGCAAAATTTGCCCACTGTGAAGATTTATCTGCACGGCTGAAGAGGTTGGAAAAACTGAAAGAGGACTGCCTTGGAAGAGAAGAAAATCCCGAAAAATGGCGGTTTATAGCGGGTTTGGTTAGGATATCAAAGATATTTGCGACACTCATGATACTCACTTTCACAATTACGATGAATAGACAGATCGCAAAAAGCGGGCCATCCTTAGTTATGAAAACGCTCACTGATTGTCCGGGGACCAACTAAAAGCCAATACCCCTCTTGAGGCCACTTTTATAGCCTGTCTTAAAAGAGAAGGGTGAGGTGATATGATCAAAAGAATTTTTATGATTGGCTTCCTGCTGCTGCTGGTTGCAGGAATTGGCGCAGCATTGTGGTACTACCGCCCCTGGTCGAAATACTCGCCATATCGAATAGCGGAAATGCAGAAACCGGAAAATCTGGTAAATACGTTTCGCTCTATGAAGGATTATTTCCCATTCAAGGTCATTCAAAAAAGTAGCACTATATCCGAATTTGAATCCGATATCGCCCCGTTGCCCGTAACCTATGAATGGCAAGGCAAAACCAAAACCCTCGATCAATATAATAGGGAAGGCGTAACAACAGGTCTCCTTGTTCTGAAAAACGGTAAAATCAGGCATGAGGCTTACCTGCATGAGGCTAACAGGGAAACTCTTTTCACATCCTGGTCGATGGCAAAAAGCTTTATTGCAACAGCCATATTTATGGCCCTGAAAGAAGGAAAACTCTCAAGCCTCGATGATAAGGCAGAGAAATATGCTCCGCAGTTCAGGGGGAGCGCATTCGGAGACAGCTCTGTCCGCGACCTGCTGACCATGTCCACAGGCGTAGATTTCAATGAAAGATACAGCGATCCGGACAGCGATATACGGCCCTACTTTTTCAATACCTTTATCCTCGGCATTAATGCGGATAAATTACTGCTGCCATTCAAACGCAACAGACCACCCCAAACCGACTTTCATTATATCAGTCCGAACAGTCAGGTTCTGGCATCCGTCCTTCGCGGGCTATACCAGAAACCACTTGTCGAAATTATCAGTGAGAAAATCTGGAAGCCACTGGGCATGGAGCATGACGCCTACTGGAACCAGAATGTTGAAGGCAGGGAAGGGCTGGCATTAGGATATTGTTGTCTGAACGCGACCCTGAGAGACTTCGCGCGATTGGGCCGCTTTTATATCAATGCCCATAAAGGGCAGGGCAAAGGCCCGGAATTATTACCTGAAGGCTGGCCGGAAGTTCTGCGTAAACCTGTCTCTCCGAAACATAAACCCAATGGCAAGCATTATCACGGTCGCGGGTACAGCTACCATTTCTGGTTGCCCAACGACCCCGATGAAGAATATTTCGCAGCCGGAGTTTACGGACAATTCATATGGATAGACCCCAAACGCGATATAGTAATAGTCCGAACCGCCGCCGACGCCGAATGGACCCCAAGGTCACTGGAAAGCATGGCTGTGCTAAAGGCGATAGCCCGGTATTATGATTAGGATCACAGGTTTTGCATGAGTAAGGCTTGCCTGCAGAGAAAACAGGTTAACCTTACTCCTCAAATTTTTTCTCTAAAATCCTGATTAACCGCGCAATGTCAAAGCCATGCTTCTGCAATGACTTCGGAATAATATGGACGACCTGTGGCATCACATAAATCAGGATAAATCTATCATCCTGCTGCCAGTGTTTAATTCTGCTCCACCTGACCAGGACTCGTGTGTCTTCGGTGGTAAGCATAATCCCTTCCTCTAAGAGCTCAACAGTACGCGGCTCTCCAATAATATCCTTGTTGGTATTATAAGTCATTCCGGCAGACCAGGTGGAAATATATGGAGCAGAAAAGAAGTAAACTGCTAATGCAATAAAAAACCAGGAAAAGAAATTGTAGGGATTACCCCATAAATTATAAACTCCAAGCGCTCCAGGAATACAAACCAATGAACCCAGAACAATCTTCTCTGTCAAAGACCGTTTCCAAAGTAGGCTCATAGCGCTTACAAACTCATCTTTTGTTATCTGATATTGCACTTTCATTTCATCGCCTTACAGTGCAGAGTGGTTGAATATAGTTTATTTGCTTTCATTAATAGTGTCGTAATGAGAGTTAAAAGGGTTCAATGAAATATGGATATCATGTGCGGGGAAGCAGGTGAGAAATCGGGTAAACAGGAAACCTCTCAATCAAAAAATACTACCGGATGGAAGCAGATGACGACGATGGTATGGTCTGAAACAGTGATCCGTTTTAAATATCATTCTGCCTGATGGGCTATGAGGCGAAAAAAGACAGTTTTCCCCACACCGCTTGATGCGTGCTTGTAACTCGCACCGGAACTAATCATGCAAACCTTAACCTCAAAAACACATTCAACGCATAGCAAGCACAGGCAAGAACAAAAATATCCCTCGCCGTTTTGTTTCTCCATCCGGTGAAGGCTCTACGGCTTCATAACTGTCATCCATTCAGATTTAGTAATTGTGTATTGCGGGTTTCTCAGGTTGGAGAGGTAGTAGATTACTGCACGCATATGTGAGGCGCCATAGAGTATGCCGATTTTGACTCTCTTGTTGTTATGTTTCTTCCGTTGTTTTTCAATAACATTAATTAAATGTTGGTCACGCCAATCCAGAATAATAGTTTCAAATTCCTCTAATTTTTCGTTGTATGTCAGAATTTCTTCCTGAGATTTTTTAAGGCTCAATGCTGAGTATTTTACTATGTCTTTTCTTGTTCCGAAACAGCGCATATAAAGGCCAATGAATGGCGCTAATATTGGGATACCGAACCGAATATACCAACCAAGTTTTTCCCATTTTTTTTCGAACTCCCCACCATCAACGTCTGCATGGACAAGCTTGTCCTTAACGTGCCTAAGATCCATGCTATTTTGCAGAACCAGTTTTAGTGACTTCGAAGCTACAAAAAATCTATAGGATAAAGTTATTAGGGAGACAGTTCTGGATTTAACCCCCTCGCAGAGAATAATGTCACAGTCCTGCAGTCTCGTTAAAACTTCGGAATAAAAATCCTGTTCTGCTATGTGCAACATTGGGAAGAGTTGAAAAACCGGTGCGATGTCGTCATGGCTGGCTTCAAACTGAATGAATGCACTTCTGACACCCAATATTCCGGTTTCTATAATCTGCATATATTTCTCTAATTATATTATGCACCATGTATACATATATGTATGACAACACAGAGTTCAATTTCTTCTCATGCAGAGGGAGTACAATTCCGGGTATTTACACGCGGATTACGGTACTCTATTATGTAGACTTTGGTGTTAATATGCGCATTCCAGAGAGAAACTTGGTAAGGCTTAGTCCATTAATAGGCTCTACAAAAATACCCCACCAATTTTGTCATCCCTGCCAAGGCAGAGATCTAGTAACCACAGGAGTTTATTGGCTTAAGAAAACTCCTCCAAAAAAATAAGCAAGTATAAATATTCTGTCCACTGCCAGACATCTGACCAGGCGGGTCTAAGTGTATAATGTGGTTTTCAAAAGTGACAAGCAGTGCCAAACGCCAGTCACCCCCTTCGCCTGCGCTACGCTTTGGCACTTCCCCCGTCAAGGGGGAAGGAAGAAGAAACGCCCCTTTAACTCACTGAATTAACGGCATACTTCCCTCTTCCCCCTTGACGGGGG
>JBOEGA010000178.1:0-2417 GCA_050633205.1 Methyloligellaceae bacterium
CTTCCTTGAATATGCTCAGGCATGTCCTTCGTCAGATTTACTAGCATTTTGCGTATTCCTGTCCAACTGAAGAGATGAAATTAATAGGTCCTGAGCCTAGTTACGAAAGTAATCAGGCAGGATGAATTCGTTCAGATCCGGTTCATCTTGCCTGCATAAAATCCTCTTCATAACTTTCTTTTAGAAGAGATATATGATGAAAAACTATCTAGTGATTGTGAAGTTTCTTGTTGTAATGATCGGCCTGTCAGGACTTGCAGGCACTGTTTCAGCGGCGGACTATTCACGGGGGTACGGAGCCTCAGCAGAACGGTCTTCCCATATTGTTAAAGTGGGATATGGCCGTTGCCATAAATGGCGTTACAGATGCGCTGACAGATGGGGCAAAGGAAGCTGGGAATACCGGCGTTGTGTTCGCAAGCATGACTGTTCCACACGCGTACGCCACCACCGTGTTCGTAAAGAATGCCGGGTGATTTCCCGCCGTTGCGAAGACCGCTATGACTATGGCACAAGCGGATACCGTCACTGCGTCCGAAAATATGGCTGTGGCCGCAGTGAAGGCTCTTACGGTCATTAAGTGATTGCGCTGTGACGAGCAGCGTAATGAGCCGGATCGGGGTTTTGTGCTCCGGTCCGGTTTTTTTGTGGGTGGGGAAGTTTCGCTGTGCTTATATGACTTTTAAAACGGGTGTGGAAGATCCGCCTGGCAGAGGAAGGGTCTTTTTCTATCGTGTATCACGTCATGTTAGAGAGGAACCTCTTCAAAAATTAAAGTTTGATACCCCTGTAAAAAAATACCTTCCGAAACCAACTGTAAACATCAGGCATCCATACAGACTGTGTTCAAGGCAGACGGCCCAGAATGAGCGTGTCCGCTGGTAGGTGTAGGCAAAGATAAGTCCGCCAATAAAAGTAATGATGATGGCGTGCCAGTTGAGAAACAGGATATGGCAGTATGAGAAAAATACTGCGTTCATAAGGATAGCCAGCCACGCCCTGTCGCCAAACAGTCCGGCATAACGGTGGAAGAACAGGACCCGGTACATCAGCTCCTGTGTTGTCACCGATATAAGCGGATACAGAAACATCACCAGCAGCCAGATATTCGTTCTGTCCCTGGCAAATGCCAGAAAATGATGCCCCTCGGTATACCAGGCAAGGGCTGTAAGCGCAAAACCGCTCACAACAAACAGCAGGAATATACGGACACTGTCCGCCCACCCGAACCCCTGTGTAAACAGCGTCTTCCAGTAAAACTCCCGGTCCATAAACAACAGCAGCGCAAACACAAAAAACATAGGCAGCAATATCATCACCAGAGGTATCTGATACGAGTGGACCAAAATAAAAGCGATAATGGGAGCGATAATATAAAGGAGGGTGAGTTCGAAGGACTTTTGCAGCATTATTTTTGTTCTTCTCGGTGATTTTGTCTTGCTGGATAGATAGGGGCGGTTGTGGGGAAGTCAAGCTGCGGTAGGGGGAGGACTGGTTTGTCTGTGGAAGAGTTTGTGATTAAAAGTTACGACTGGTGGGGATATTTGTAATTGATGTGAAGGTTAGAATTTAGTTGAGATCTATTATTTGGTGATAAACTTTAGCTTTCGAGCAATTCTTTCAACTTGTGTGCAGTGTGCTGTTTTTTCCGAGGTTTTATACATTTTCAAAGAAATTTTAGCTGAATGAAGCCTGAATTTTAGTTCCTGAGGGAACCTTATATCATCTTCTGATATATTTTGCTTTATATACTTCTTTATATTATTTTGGTTGTACTTAAATGCACAAAATTTTTCTGATGCAAATAGCAGCGCTAGTTTTTCTGCAAGGTCTCCACTATTTGCCACAGATGGGGACGTCATAAAAATTATAAATATAAATAATATTGCTGTCATTGCTTTCTTTCACCTTTATCTGACAATAAAAAAGAGTATTTACCAGTATTTATGGAAATAATATACTACTGTTTTACTTAGGTTTGATAATGAATAATTCCTCGCCGGGTTGGATTTGAAACCAACTCCCACTATTCAGGTAAGACTAAACCTCAGCCGGAAGGGGCATTCTGCCCCTTCTGAAGGTTCATGCGCACAGTAACATAAAATAAATCATCCTGGCACATACTAAGATCTTTGCACCAGCACATGAAAAACAATGCCGATTGCACAAATCTCAAATCAACTTAAAATAAACTAAGTATAAGTGACCATATCAGGTTATAAACAAAAGATTTACCTAAAGCATTTCAGGGTCAAAAATCTGAGTGGGTATCATCTAAATAAAGCTCCTGAACTTTCCCTCCTGGCCTCTTTTCACTGATTTTTGACGGCTTGCTTAAGCGTGGTTCAACAATCTTTTGCGGCCGACACTCTGAAACCCGCAGAAAATAAGGATAGTTCAACGGATAATAAAACCTC
>JBOEGA010000179.1:0-24521 GCA_050633205.1 Methyloligellaceae bacterium
CAGGTGCCGTTGGGCGTGCCCAGCTTATGATTCCAACTGCCAGGCTGATGGCGAAAAAACTTGGTATGCGCAAGGTCGCCAGAATGTCGAGACATCGATTGAAGCGTTTGTTGATGAATAATCCGGCCCTTAGTGAGAAGCTTGGACGAGCTTACCTGAATGAAGGTATGCAGCGTTACGGGCGAAGAGATATTGCTCTTATATATTATAATGGTGGTCCGGTTGCTGCGAATGCGGCCTATAAAAGTCTGAAAAAGAGCGGACACATGAAAGTCTATACTGGCGAAACATATTGTTACGTCAAGAAAATCGCCAAGAGAAGTGGTATTGCTACTGCTCCTATGAGGCTTGTTAAAGGCCGGTCATACTGGCGTAACCGAAAGAAATGGGTAAGGCGTACAGGGCGTTCACCGTGTCGCGTATGATTTCTTAAAAAATTTTTACCTATTGGAATAATGGGCGAGGTTCAGCGGGGAGCCTCGCCCATTTTTTTTCTGTATCAGAATTGACTGAATATTAATGCTATTTTGTCATGTTTATCATGGCGTTAAAGTAAGTTTTGGTTAATTTTTGGTAGCCGTATGTTTGAAGAGTTTGTTGCAGTATTGCGTGATTTTAAGATGTTAGTGGCAGATGCCCTCTTTGGCCGGGAGAGGCAGTTTCTAGAAAACTCTGTTTGTATTGATGCTCCCAAAGACCAGGTCTGGAGCTCTTTATGGGGGGCAGAGGGTGATGGGAAAGCATCATTAGCTGGCTATAATATAGAGAAGGTGTCCGGGCAGGACGGTCTGTATAAAATTTCCTGGGGTGACAATAGCCTGTACCCTGTCAGTTTTTTGAAAATTCTTGAATCAAAACCTGGAACTGCATTTCTAGCGGAGAAATATTTTGAAGGGGATGAAGACCCTGAGTACAGGCAGCTTGTTGCTGTAACACTTGTCGAGAGTGAAGATGGAGAGCAAACTCATATCAATCATTTTGAGTATGTAACTGATCTGGGACCTATCGACAAAATGATTGCTTCTTTCGAGACGCGCTGGATGCTTCAGATGTTTAAAGAGCATTGTCAAAAAAGCGATGCAGCAGAAAGTGAAGTTGTATTGGAAGTTGATGAGGGGGAGGCTTTCTGGGCGGTTCTTTCTTCTGCTGTAGCGTTTTTCGGTTGCTGGTTCTTCTACGATCTATCGTGGGCAGTACTTATTATGATGGCTCTTGTTTTCCATGAATTTGGCCATGTTATAGGATTGAGTTTTCTTGGTATTCACCCTTCCGGGGCTACTATGCTACCGTTTGTTGGCAAGGCTGCCGTTGAGAAGTTTCCATTTCGCAGTGAGCTTGAACATGCGTTCTGCGCCCTGATGGGGCCGGCTGTCAGTTTATTGCCAAGTACGATATTCTTTTTGTTTTATCTGTTTAACGGGCATGTCTTCTTTGGAGCTGCGGCTGCAATTTTTGCCTTTGTAAACCTGATCAGTTTTCTGCCTGTTTATCCGTTCGGCAGTGAAAGGATATTTAACGGGATGATCAGGTCTATCAGTGCGGAAGATGTGCTGGCCGCAATAGTAACAGTGTTTATCGTATCTCTGGCAGCATCGTTATTTTATGGATATTACATTGCTGCGCTTGTCATAGCGCTGGTCTTTCTTCTGGCTTATGAGCCCGCCTATCAGTATTTTATTGAAAGTGATGAAGAAGATGACGCGAGTATCGAAATAGAGTCTTCCGGCGATGGTGCCGGGGTTTCCGGTATTGCCATGTCTTCCAACAGTGCGCTTATTGTGCTGGCGGGATTTGTATTCTGCGTGTGGGCTCATACGTCGATACTATTTTCGACGCTGTCAGATACCGGAGTGTCCAGTCTGCTTGGCTATTAAGGTATCGGGCCGGTTACTCGCGGCGCAGGACTTTATTCACAATTGCATTCAGGAAGCCGTTGGTTGCGCGGAAGTCTGATTTGACTTTGTCCGGCTGGTATTCTGTTTCAAGCCAGTCGTAAAAGGAGATGCCGGATTTCTGTTTGGCTTCGATATACAGGTCGAAGAAGTAGTCCAGAACTCCTGTATCAGCCTGTCTTATATGGCCGAATCGCAGGCTTAACTGTTTTTGCGCTTTCTCTATCGGTGTGTTCTGGTGAAGAAACATATGGAGGACGCTTGCCAGTCCAGCTCTGTCTGCACCCGATTTACAGTGCATCAGTATTGGATATTCAACATCTTTAAAGAGCTGCTCAGCTTCGCGTATCATAGCCGGGCATGGTGCAGCCCGGGAATACATAACGAAATTGATAAGTTTGATGCCGTTGCGCTCACAATGGCGTTCTTCCAGCCGGTAACTTCCACATTCACGAGGGCCGCGGAGGTTTATGATTGTTTTTATGCCTTTTCTTGCCAGCTTTCTTATCTGGTGAGGGGCGGGCTGGCTCGAGCGGAATACTCCGTCTGCTATTTTGTGTTTATTGAAATATATTGCCCGGAATATGCCATGGTCAAAAAACAGCATGTCAAAATAATCAAAAACAGGTCCAAGATATTTTTTTACAGGCTGAGGAGATTTTCTGGCTACATATTGCCTTGTGCCACGGATAAATCTTTGCGTCTTTTTTCTTATAGGTTTTATCAGGGGCATGGTTTGAGAACTATCTGGCTTCTACTTTTTATTTTTACAGGTGTATTGTCTGGTTGAAATTCCTAGGCTTTTAATGCCTGCAGCAATGTATGCCCTATTTCTGACTTTTTCGCAATTACGAAAGATATGGAACTGTTAATGAGTCATTACAATACAGGTTATATATTAAACTGGTTATACACCTATATTGTTAACAGATTTGTGATGCCTTTTAGCGCATTGATTGGCAGGTTGTTTTTATTTATTGGAATATATTACAGAACTATCGAGATCAGGTATGTTGCGTATTAATATCTGTTTGTTTATGACTTTATTACTCTTCATTGCCAGTGGATCTCCAAAAAGCAATTAATGAAATATAACTGGTCAGGCGAGCTCGTATGAAACATGGACCTTTGCTGAAATACCAGGCTATGGTGTCAGCCGGTGAAATAACACCAGACCCTGCACAGGTTATGGTTATGGAGCAACTGCAAATTGTTGCTGAAGAGCTGGAGCAGTTTAAGCCCAAAAAAGAATTCCTGTCCCTGTTTTCAGGTAACAGTTCCATAGCCCCAAACGGTTTGTATGTTTATGGTGGGGTAGGACGCGGAAAGACCATGTTAATGGATCTTTTCATTGATAATATCAATTTCCCTCTCAAGCGCCGTGTGCATTTTCATGAGTTTATGTTTGAAGTTCATAATGCGATTGGTGATGCCCGGAAAAAAATAAATGGCGACCCTATCCCCTATGTTGCCAAAAATATTGCAAGTAAGGCACAGCTGCTCTGTTTTGATGAATTTCATGTTACGGATATCGCAGATGCCATGATTCTCGGGCGATTGTTCTCATGCCTGTTTGAGAAAAATGTTGTGGTTGTTGCCACCTCAAATGTTCATCCGGAGGGGCTTTATAAAGATGGATTGAACAGGAACTCATTCCTGCCTTTTATTTCAATGATACAGGACAAGATGAAGGTGCATGAGCTTTCTTCCGAGCGGGATTACAGGCTTGAAAAGTTTCAGGGCGAAGAGCTTTATTTTATTCCCAATGATGACCGTGCAGAGAAAGCTATAAGGCATATGTTTTTAAAGCTGACAGGGCATGAAGAGGGGAAGCCATGCCAGCTGGAAGTTAAAGGACGCAAGATATATGTAGAGGAGGCTTCCATGGGGGTGGCCCGTTTTACATTTGAGCAGTTATGCGCAATGCCACTGGGAGCCGCTGATTATTTATCCATTGCCCATAGCTTTCATACCGTTCTTATCGAAGGAGTGCCTGTGATGGGGCCACATAACAGGAATGAAGCAAGGCGCTTTAATACGCTGATTGATGTGCTTTACGATAACACGACAGGACTGGTTATGAGTGCTGAAGCGGAACCTGATAATTTATATAAAGACGGGGACGGTTCATTCCTGTTTGAGAGGACAGCTTCCCGGCTGAACGAGATGAGGTCTTATGAATATCTTGCATCAAAGGAGCAGTGATTATTTTATGGGCAAGAGGCGCTAAATAGTTCAATGTCTGTTGTTTTTCGAATTAAAGTAAATTGTGAACCGGATTATCGTTGAATCATGACAATGACTCTTGAACCACAGCAGAATTCAGGTTAACAGACACTGAATATTTCTGGATGTCATGCAAGCAATGAAACATTTCACATCAAACACATAGAGGTTTAACATGGCACGCAACAAGATTGCGCTAATTGGCGCTGGTATGATTGGCGGAACTCTCGCCCATATTGCCGGTCTGAAAGAGATGGGCGACATTGTGCTCTTCGATGTTGTTGACGGAATGCCCCATGGCAAATCTCTTGATATAGCTGAAGCTGCGCCAGTGGACGGTTTTGACAGTCATCTTACAGGTACAAATGAGTATCGGGATATCGAGGGTGCAGATGTTGTGATTGTGACCGCTGGTGTCGCGCGCAAGCCTGGTATGAGCCGGGATGATCTGCTGGGAATTAATTTAAAAGTAATGGAACAAGTTGGCGCGGGGATTGCCAAATACGCCCCTGATGCCTTTGTTATCTGCATTACGAACCCTCTTGATGCAATGGTCTGGGCCTTACAGAAATTCAGCGGGTTACCAAGAAATAAAGTAGTTGGGATGGCCGGAGTTCTTGATTCATCGAGGTTCCGCCACTTTTTAGCAACCGAATTTGATGTGTCGGTAGAGGATGTTTCTGCATTTGTCCTTGGGGGACATGGAGATACGATGGTTCCCTTACCTAGATACTCAACAGTTGCAGGTATCCCTTTGACGGATCTTGTGAAAATGCGATGGATTACGCAGGATCGTCTTGAAGAAATTATCCAGCGCACGCGGAATGGTGGTGCAGAAATAGTGGAACTGCTCAAAACCGGGTCCGCATATTATGCGCCAGCTGCCTCTGCTATCGAAATGGCAGAGTCTTATCTTAAAGATAAGAAACGTGTGTTACCATCCGCAGCATATCTAAATGGTGAGTTTGGAGTAAAAGGTCTTTACGTGGGGGTTCCGGTGGTTATCGGGGCTAACGGTGTTGAACGCGTCGTGGAGATTGATCTGGATAGAAAAGAGCGTGATGCATTTATGACTTCCGTTGAGTCGGTTAAACGTCTCGTGGAGACATGTCTGCAAATCGCACCTAATCTGGCTGAGTAGGAATAAGGTTCTATGAATATACATGAATATCAGGCGAAAGCCGTATTGAAGGAGTTTGGGGCTCCCGTTTCCAAGGGGGTGCCTGCTTTTACTCCTGAAGAAGCGGAAAAAGCGGCTCAGGAGCTTGGTGGTCCTTTGTGGGTTGTGAAATCACAGATTCACGCAGGTGGCCGTGGTAAAGGTCGCTTTAAAGAGGCCGAGGCCGGAGAAGCTGGCGGTGTTCGTCTGGCGAAGTCTATAGAAGAAGTTAAGCTTTTTGCTGAGCAAATTCTTGGTAAGACTCTGGTAACACATCAAACCGGCCCTGAAGGTAAGGTTGTTAACAGACTGTATATCGAAGATGGTTCTGATATCCAGGACGAATTTTACGTTTCAGTTCTTGTTGATCGTTCATCTTCAAAAGTTTCTTTTGTTGTTTCAACTGAAGGCGGCATGGATATCGAAGCTGTAGCAGAAGAAACTCCTGAGAAGATTTTGACGTTTACGGTTGATCCTGCGACAGGCTTTATGCCTCATCATGGTCGTTCTCTTGCGAAAGCACTGAACCTTTCCGGTGATCTTGCCAAGCAGGCTTCAAAGCTTGGTGGTATTCTTTACAAAGCATTCTGCGATAAAGATATGGCGATGCTTGAAATTAATCCGCTTATCATTACGAAAGACCAGCGCCTTGTGTGTCTGGATGCTAAAGTCGGTTTCGATGGTAACTCACTTTACCGTCATGCTGATATCGTGGAACTTCGTGATATAACTGAAGAAGACGCGAAAGAGATCGAAGCTTCAAAATATGATCTGAGCTATGTTGCTCTTGATGGTAATATCGGTTGTATGGTGAATGGCGCAGGCCTTGCTATGGCAACTATGGATATTATCAAGCTTTATGGTGCCGAGCCTGCTAACTTCCTTGATGTTGGTGGTGGAGCAACGAAAGAAAAAGTGACTGCTGCCTTTAAAATTATTACATCAGATCCAAATGTACAGGGCATTCTGGTGAATATTTTTGGTGGTATCATGCGCTGTGACGTGATTGCTGAAGGTGTGATTGCTGCGGTTCAGGAAGTTGGTCTTCAGGTACCACTTGTGGTTCGCCTTGAAGGTACAAATGTTGAGCTTGGCAAAAAGATTATAAGCGAGTCCGGTCTTAATGTGATTGCTGCTGACAACCTTGATGATGCAGCCAAGAAAATTGTTGCAGCGATCAAATAAGGGGCAGAGCAATGACAATATTAGTAGACAGTAATACAAAAGTTATCTGCCAGGGCCTTACCGGTTCTCAAGGAACATTTCATACCGAGCAAGCAATTGCTTACGGAACAAAAATGGTTGGTGGTGTGACACCAGGCAAGGGTGGAAGCGAGCATGCCGGACTTCCTGTGTTTGACACAGTCTGGGAAGCAAAAGAGAAAACCGGTGCAAATGCATCAGTGATTTATGTTCCGCCTCCGTTTGCTGCTGATGCGATTGCAGAAGCTGTTGCAGCCGAGATTGAGCTGGTTGTATGTATTACAGAAGGCATTCCAGTTATGGATATGGTCAAAGTCAAGAAGGCTTTGACTGGCTCAAAGACACGTCTTATCGGACCAAACTGCCCAGGTGTTATCACTCCTGATCAGTGTAAAATCGGTATTATGCCCGGGCATATTCACAAGTCCGGAAGTGTTGGAATTGTATCCCGTTCAGGTACTTTGACTTACGAAGCTGTGGCACAAACTACTGTTGCCGGTCTTGGTCAGTCAACATGTGTTGGTATCGGTGGCGACCCGGTTAAGGGAACTGAGCACCTTGATGTGCTTGAAATGTTCCTGAATGACCCGGATACTCATTCAATTATTATGATTGGCGAGATTGGTGGTTCGGCTGAGGAAGAAGCTGCTGAATTTATCAAATCATCTCCGATCAAGAAACCAACAGTTGGTTTCATCGCAGGTGTTACAGCTCCTCCGGGACGCACAATGGGGCACGCAGGTGCTATCGTTGCTGGCGGTAAAGGTGGTGCTGGTGATAAAATCGAAGCAATGCGTTCTGCGGGGATTGTCGTAGCAGACTCTCCTGCTGCGCTAGGAACTACCCTTGTGGAAGTATTAAAAGGTTAACTATTTGGGGAGCATTATGCTCCCCAAATTCATCCACCTGGCTGGTTTCCTATTTCAGGCCATTACGGAGTTCGGCCCAATGTCAAGACAAGAAATTAATGAGTTAATGAATCTGACTTCGTTTCTTCACGGAACGAATGCAGGATATATTGAAGATCTATACGCACAGTATAAAGACAATCCCAATTCTGTTGATGCAGAATGGCAAGACTTTTTTTCCAAACTAAAAGATCAGAAAGAAGCTGTCCTCAGCCAGGCCAATGGGCCTTCTTGGGCTCGTTCTGACTGGCCTCACCATGAGAAAGATGAGCTGACAAGTGCTCTCGACTCAGACTGGGGGCCTGATGAGAAGGATCTCACGAAGAAGATAGAGAAAAAAGCTCTGTCTAATGGTGCTGCAATGACTGCGGGCCAGGTGCACCAGGCAACTCAGGATTCGATCAGTGCTTTGATGATGATCCGTGCATATCGTGTACGTGGCCATTTATCAGCAGATCTTGATCCGCTTGGTTTATCCAACGGTCAGTCTCATCCGGAGCTAGAGCCAGAGACTTATGGTTTTGGTGAGGAAGATCTCGATCGACCGATTTATATCGATTACTATCTGGGACTTGAGACTGCAACTGTCCGCCAGATTGTTGCTATTCTGAAGAGAACCTATTGCTCAAAAATCGGTCTTGAGTTTATGCATATTTCCGATGCAGAGCAGAAGAGCTGGCTTCAGAGACGCATTGAGGGTGAGGATAAGGAAATCAGCTTTACTCCAGAGGGTAAAAAAGCGATCCTGAGCAAGCTGGTTGATGCAGAAGCATTCGAGAAATTTCTTGATGTAAAATATACAGGTACCAAAAGGTTTGGTCTGGATGGGGCAGAGGCGATGGCGCCGGCTCTTGAGCAGATTATTAAACGTGGTGGTGCTCTGGGTCTTAAAGATATCGTTTTGGGAATGCCTCACAGGGGACGTCTGAACGTTCTGACTAATGTGATGAATAAACCGACGCGTGCTATCTTTAATGAATTTAAAGGTGGCTCATCCAATCCGGATGATGTTGAGGGTTCAGGTGATGTGAAATATCACCTTGGTGCTTCATCAGACCGGGAATTTGATGATAATAAAGTCCACCTGTCATTGACTGCAAATCCTTCTCACCTTGAAATTGTTGATCCGGTTGTTCTTGGTAAGGTTCGTGCCAAGCAGGACAGGCATAATCGCAAGCACCGGGAAGAAGTTCTACCATTGCTTCTTCATGGTGATGCTGCATTTGCAGGCCAGGGTGTTGTAGCCGAGTGTTTTGGTTTATCTGGTCTTAAGGGGCACAGAACTGGTGGTTCTATCCACTTTATCGTGAATAACCAGATTGGATTTACAACAAGTCCACATTATTCCCGTTCTTCACCTTATCCTTCTGATGTTGCCAGAATGATTGAGGCGCCGATCCTCCATGTGAACGGAGATGATCCTGAAGCAGTGGTTTTCTGCGCTAAAGTTGCTATTGAGTTCCGTCAGGAATTCGGCAAGCCGGTTGTAATTGATATGTTCTGTTACCGTCGTTATGGACATAACGAAGGTGATGAGCCTGCATTCACGCAACCTCTGATGTATCAAAAGATTAGAGAGCATCCTCTTGTTTCTGATATCTATGCGCAGCAACTTGTTGCGGAAGGCGTTATCAAGGACGGGGAAATTGATGAGATCCGCAAAGAAATTCGCGCTCAGCTAGAGATTGAATTTGAAGCTGCGGATACATACAGACCAAATAAGGCTGACTGGCTTGATGGAGCCTGGTCAGGTATTGGCTTTGCCGAAGATGGAGCCCGTCGTGGTGAAACCGGTGTTGATGAGAATATTCTCAAGCGCATCGGTGAGAAAATGACGACAATTCCTGAAGGGTTCAATGCGCATAAGACACTACAGCGCGTTATTAAAAACCGCAGGAAGATGATTGAAACCGGCGAGGGGATTGACTGGTCTCTGGCTGAGCATCTTGCATTTGGTACTCTGCTGGAAGAAGGTTTTCGCGTGAGACTGTCCGGACAGGATAGTGAGCGTGGTACTTTTTCCCAGAGGCATTCTGTATTTAATGATCAGAAGACCGAAGAAACTTATACTCCGCTGAACCATCTTTCAGAAAGCCAGGAGCATTTCGAAGTTATCAACTCAATGCTTTCGGAAGAAGCTGTTCTCGGGTTTGAGTATGGGTACAGTCTTGCTGAGCCAAATGCGCTGACAATGTGGGAAGCGCAGTTTGGTGATTTTGCCAATGGTGCGCAGGTTGTGGTTGATCAGTTCCTGTCATCGGGTGAGCGTAAGTGGTTGCGTATGTCTGGTCTGGTAATGTTGTTGCCTCATGGTTATGAGGGACAGGGGCCAGAGCACTCTTCAGCGCGGCTTGAGCGTTATCTGCAAATGTGTGCGGAAGATAATATGCAGGTTGCTAACTGTACGACTCCTGCAAATTACTTCCATATTCTTCGCAGACAGCTGCACCGTAAGTTCCGTAAACCTTTGATACTCATGACGCCGAAGTCTTTGCTTCGTCACAAGCGTGTTGTTTCCTCGATAGAAGATCTTGGTGCAGACTCAACGTTCCACCGGGTTCTCTGGGATGATGCGCAGAGATTGCCTAATGAGAAAATCAAGCTGGTGGCTGATGATGAGGTCAAGCGTGTCGTTATGTGTTCGGGTAAAGTGTATTATGATCTTTACGAAGAGCGTGAGAAGCGCGGGATTAATGATGTTTATCTGATGCGTCTTGAGCAATTGTTCCCATTCCCTGAGCAGGCTTTGCTGACGGAGCTGGGACGTTTCCCTCAGGCTGAAATGGTCTGGTGTCAGGAAGAACCTGAAAATATGGGAAGCTGGAACTTTGTTGATCGCCGTATTGAGCAGGTGCTGATTGATATTGATGCTGTGTACAAACGTCCACGTTATGTTGGTCGTGCAGCTTCTGCTGCTACTGCTACCGGATTGATGAGTAAGCATCTGGCAGAACTGCAGGCCTTTATGGATGAGGCGCTTACAGTCCTGTAATCTTGATTAAATGTTTTCTCTCCCTATTTCATGAAGAAAAGGGGGAGAAAATTTTTACTATTTAAATTCCTCGCGGTTATTAAAGAAAGAAGCCGCTTTAAAATTAAGAGAGAAGAACAAATGTCTATAGAGGTTCGTGTTCCGACACTTGGCGAGTCTGTGACTGAAGCCACAGTAGGCCAATGGTACAAGAAGGCTGGTGAAGCAGTGTCCGCTGACGAGCCGGTTGTAGAATTGGAGACTGACAAGGTTACTATTGAGGTGCCCGCACCTTCAAGCGGTGTACTTTCAGATATTGTTGTCAATGAAGGCGATACCGTTGAAGTTGGTGCTTTGCTGGCTTCCATTACTGCCGGGGAAGGTGCTGCACCTGCTGCGAAAGAAACTGCTAAAAAGGCGGAGAGTGCTCCAGCCAAAGAAGCAGCCAAGCCAGCGGACAACGGAAATTCAACACAGTCTCCTGCTGTTCGCAAGATGGTTGAAGAAAACAATATCAATGCTGATAATATTGCCGGTTCGGGCAAGCGTGGCCAGGTTCTGAAAGGTGATGTTCTTTCAGCGCTTGAGAATGGTATGACACAGCAGCCGTCTTCAAATGCAGTCAGTGTTCGTGCGCCATCATCGCCACAAGATGAAGTTCGTGAAGAACGCGTACGTATGACGAAGCTTCGCCAGACTATTGCGCGCCGCCTTAAAGAGTCTCAGCAGTCAGCTGCGATGCTTACCACTTTTAATGAAGTGGACATGAGCACCGTTATGGATGTGCGCAAGCAATATAAAGATCTGTTTGAGAAGAAGCATGGTGTGAAGCTTGGTTTCATGGGGTTCTTTGTTAAAGCCTGTATTCATGCACTGAAAGAGATTCCTGCTGTTAATGCTGAAATTGACGGTACGGATATTATTTATAAGAATTACTTCCATATGGGAGTTGCTGTTGGTACTCCGAAGGGGCTTGTTGTGCCCGTTGTTCGTGATGCTGATAAGATGGGGCTTGCGGAGATTGAAGGAACAATCTCTGACTTTGGTCGCCGTGCACGTGATGGCAAACTGTCCATCGATGAAATGCAGGGTGGAACATTTACAATTTCAAATGGTGGTGTGTATGGCTCCTTGATGTCAACACCAATTTTGAATGCCCCTCAATCAGGTATTCTTGGAATGCATAAAATCCAGGAACGTCCAATGGTTGTTAATGGTGAAATTGTTGTCAGACCGATGATGTATCTGGCGCTTTCTTACGATCACCGAATTGTTGATGGTAAAGAGGCTGTGACTTTCCTTGTGAGAGTTAAAGAATCTTTGGAAGATCCTCAACGACTTGTGTTGGATCTGTAAGGGATAAACTAAGAATCTGGAAAGGTATCGGCATGAGCCAATACGATCTTGTAATTATTGGGACAGGTCCCGGCGGCTATGTTTGTGCTATTCGCGCCGCGCAACTGGGTATGAAGGTTGCTGTTGTCGAAAAAAATGACACTTTCGGTGGAACCTGTCTGAATGTCGGGTGTATCCCGTCTAAAGCGCTTCTTCATGCTTCTGAAGTTTTTGAAGAAACTGCTCATATGGAAAAAATGGGTATCCATATCGGGCATCCTGAAGTCGACCTTAAAAAAATGATGAAATTCAAAGCTGATGGCGTTGCCGGCAATGTTCAGGGTGTTGAATTTCTTTTGAAGAAAAACAAGGTTGATACACATAAAGGCGTTGGCAAAATTCTTGCTGCCGGAAAAGTAGAAGTCACCCCTGAAAAAGTTGATGCACATGTTCTTGAGACAAAGAATATTGTGATTGCGACCGGTTCCGATGTTGCCAATCTGCCAGGTGTTACAATTGATGAGAAACAGATTGTTTCTTCAACTGGCGCACTGGAGCTTTCGGAAGTTCCCAAGAAAATGATTGTTGTTGGCGGTGGGGTTATCGGGCTTGAGCTTGGTTCTGTATGGCGCCGTCTTGGATCTGAAGTGACCGTTGTCGAATACCTTGATCGCATTACACCAGAGATGGATGCTGAAGTTGCCAAGCAATTTATGCGTATTCTAAAAAAACAGGGTATGGATTTCAAGCTTGGTCATAAAGTTACATCTGTAAAAGGTAATTCCAAAGGCCTGAAAGTTACTGTTGAACCTTCTGCTGGTGGGGATGAGCAAACTCTTAAAGCTGATGTTGTTCTGGTTGCCATTGGACGTGTGCCATATACACAGGGACTTGGACTGGAAGATATTGGCGTTGAGCTGGATAAGCGTGGCCGTGTTGTTACTGATGGTCATTTCCAGACAAATGTTCCAGGCGTTTATGCAATCGGTGACGTGATTGCCGGCCCTATGCTTGCTCATAAGGCTGAGGATGAAGGTGTTGCAATTGCTGAAACGCTTGCCGGTCAGTCAGGGCATGTCAATTATGGTGTTATTCCCGGGGTTATTTATACAACTCCTGAAGTTGCAACGGTTGGCCAGACAGAAGAGCAGCTTAAGGAAGCCGGTATTGAATATAATATTGGCAAGTTCCCGTTTACTGCAAACGGTCGCGCCAAAGTTAATATGACAACAGACGGCTTTGTGAAGGTTCTTGCCTGTAAAAAGACTGACCGCATTCTTGGTGTCCATATTGTTGGACCAGATGCAGGAAATATGATTGCAGAAGCTGCTGTTATTATGGAGTTTGGCGGTTCGGCAGAAGATCTGGCCCGGACATGTCATGCGCACCCGACTTTGACAGAAGCTATAAAAGAAGCTGCACTTGCTGTCGATAATCGTGCACTGCATATGTAATATGTTTCATTTCTGATGAGTTAATAAATTCGATAGAAATGTAAACAGTTACTTTACAGCAGATTGAATATTTAATGATATCCTGAACTTTGGTGGCAAGGTTCAGGGTATTTTTTTATGAAGTCTCAATGGTATTGTATTCTGTTCAGTTCGTTTGTTGTCCTTATATTGTCATCGGGAGTTGTTTATGCAGGCTGTACTCCGCACCCAATATCAGGAATCTGGCAAGCACAACATCATACGAAGCTCAGTCCCAATAAAATTGAAATAATGCATAATTGCAAAGCTGCGAGTTATAGTGGTGGCAAAACGCGTGAGCCTGAATGGGTTATTCGGGTTTTTCATTCCTGTATTCCCAGAGATTGTATCTGGGGACGAGCTGTAGCGAAGAGGTCATTGTCTGGTGTTCTTGAGGCTAAACTGGAAACTTTTTCAGCAAAACGTTATATAAAAATTATTCCGTTTGGGCTGAAAATTGAGGTAAAATATATCATTGACTACCGCTCGGAGCTTCAAAAAGATCTCCAGGGACGGGTTTATATGACACGTTAGATATTCTCTGGTATCGTTTGTTTTTGGCCTGACAATATCCGGGGAGCTGGGGTGATATGGACTGGGGGAAATTACGCATTTTTCATGCTGCGGCTGAAGCCGGTAGCTTCACCCATGCGGGTGAAATGCTTGAGATGAGTCAGTCTGCCATTAGCCGGCAAGTCAGTGCGCTTGAAAAAGACCTGAATGTAATTCTTTTCCATCGACATGCCAGAGGGCTGATCCTTACAGAACAGGGCGAAATATTATATCGTACTGCTCATGAGGTCTTTAACAAGCTTGAGAGTGTGTTTACACGACTGTCTGATTCAAAGTCCAAACCATCTGGCGATCTGCGTGTTACAACGACCCTGGGGTTAGGGTCTCACTGGATGACTCAGAGGTTAGGGGATTTTATTGAGCTTTATCCCGATATTAATCTCAGGCTTCTGCTCCATTATAACGAGCTTGATATCGCCATGCGTGAGGCCGATGTTGCTATCTGGCTTAGAGAGCCAACCCAGAATGATCTTATTCGCCGCAAGCTTTTTACGGTGCATCTGCACCTTTATGCTTCCATCAGTTATATTAAAAAGTTTGGGAACCCACGTACTCTTGAGGATCTGGTCAATCACAGGGTGATAACTTTTGGCAGTGATGTGTCCCAGCAGGTGAAAGCTTTAAACTGGCTGGAAACTGTTTATCCGAATGGGCGGGAGAAACTCAGGCCTGCGCTTACCATCAATAGCCTTTATGGGTTGAGAAGAGCCGTTAAGTCAGGGATCGGGATAGCAGTATTACCGGATTATATTGTGGGTGAGGATAATGATATTGTCCCAATTCTGCGAGATGCAGAGCTTCCTCAGCTTGACACCTATTTTGTTTATCCTGAAGAATTGAAAAATGCCAAGCGGGTAGAGGTTTTCAGGGACTTTCTACTAGCTAAAGCCAGACAGTGGTCGTTTTAGCTTTATGAATTCAAGGTGTGTATTGAGAGTTTTCTATCTTTTGGTGTATTTAGTTAATTCAGAGATAGTCAAATAAAATAGCATATTTTTAGATAGCCAGTTAATCAGTCATATATCAGAAAATATTTTGAAAATTATATCAATGAAAACAAAGCGTTAAGTCTGTTGTTGAATAGCTATGAATGATAGGTGGGAGCAACAGAAGAGTTATGCAAAAATGCATAGCAGACATGCGCCAGACCGTCTTGCTAAAACATCCTCGAGGTATAATATATTAAACATAGATTGCAAATGCAGTCCTTGGAAGGTGTTGTTTCTCCCTCCCTTAACACCTTCTGATTCTTCACGTTCCCAGAGCGTGGTTCCGAGACTTAAACTTTCCCACCGGACCTTCGGGTCCGGTTTTTTTTTGTCTTTTTCAGCCCTTGTGCACTGTATTTTTTTATTTCTATCAGTGCCTGATCCGAGTTTTTTTATTTTTATCACATCTTGTTAAAAAGACCGCTTGACACAGCATGTTATCGGCGTAGCCTGCGATCAAATCGATGTGGAATTCACTATAGCTTTGGCGCCTGGAAAGTGAATACTACTATTAGCTAACTTATGATCAGGAGCTTCAAAATGAGCTTTATTGCCGAGTCTTTAAGTCGTGTAAAACCTTCACCTACAATTGCGGTTTCTACGAAAGCCCGTGAGCTGAAAGCCGCAGGCAAGGATGTTATAGGATTGGGAGCAGGTGAGCCGGATTTTGATACACCAGAAAATATTAAGCAGGCAGCTATAGATGCAATTCAGCGTGGGGAGACCAAATACACTGCGGTGGATGGTATTCCTGAATTAAAGCGGGCAATCTGTGATAAATTCAAGCGTGAGAATGAGCTGGACTACAAGCCCTCCGAGGTTACTGTAGGCACTGGTGGCAAGCAGGTTATTTATAATGCTTTTCTGGCGACGCTGAATGAAGGTGATGAAGTTATTATTCCTACACCTTACTGGGTGAGCTACCCTGATATTGTATTGCTTGGTGGTGGCACACCTGTTTTTGCTCATGCAACAATTGAGACGAAATTCAAGCTTACAGCAGAAACACTGGAAGCCGCTATTACACCCAAAACAAAATGGGTTCTGCTGAACTCTCCGTCCAACCCATCGGGTGCAGCTTATAGTGCTGATGAGATGAAGGCCCTTACTGATGTGCTGATGCGCCACCCTGATGTGTGGGTGATGACCGATGATATGTATGAGCATCTTGTTTATGACGGGTTTAAATTTGTTACACCTGCCCAGGTTGAGCCTGGTCTGAAAGACCGTACTTTGACTATTAATGGTGTATCCAAGGCTTATGCCATGACAGGCTGGAGGATTGGTTATGCAGCGGGGCCAGAAGTTCTGATCAAGGCTATGGCGAAAATTCAGTCACAGTCGACATCGAACCCCAGCTCTGTCAGCCAGTGGGCAGCCGTTGAAGCTCTGAATGGCGTTCAGGATTTTCTTTCAGTAAGAGCTGATGCTTTTAAGGAACGTCGTGATCTTGTCGTATCAATGCTGAATGCTTCCGAGGGGATTGAGTGTATCAGTCCTGAGGGTGCATTTTATGTTTATCCTTCTATAGCAGGATGTATCGGTAAGACGTCTGCAGCGGGCAAAGTGATTAATAATGATGAGGACTTTGTTACAGCGCTTCTGGAAGAAGAAGGGGTTGCAGTTGTTCATGGAGAGGCATTTGGCCTTTCACCGAATTTCCGTGCTTCCTATGCGACTTCCAAGGAAGCTCTGGAAGAAGCCTGTAAGCGTATTCAGCGTTTTTGTTCCGGCTTGAAATAAATTGTTTCAGGTCCTGATGGAAAAACATCAGGACCTGAGTTTTCAGAGACGTAAAATTTCTGTTGCCGGGCCATCAGCTTCAAAGCCCTGGGCCATTATTTCTCCGGTAGATGCGTCTGCGATCAAAGCCAGTCGTGTTCTCTCATTTAGTACTGGTGCCTGTAGCCAACTGAAATCCTGTTCAAGGCAACAGAGTTGCTTATCCATCATTGAGGCTCTGTTTTCATTGTCTTCGCCCCGGCTGTTTCCGGTCCACTCAAGCTTTTGCCAGGAATTTGCTGCTGCGTTCGGTCCTTCCAATATATGGGACTGTTCAGGACGCCGCTCAATTACACAGGCTTCATCGGGTGTCAGGCCGCTGATGATGAAAATAGCAGAAGTTGCGACTGGCGTAACAGTCAGAATATGTTTTGCTTCTTCATAGTTTCTGGCATTTTCAAAAACAAAGCGTAATAAATGTGAGGGTGGTAAAAAATTATTATGCCAGACCCTGTGTCTGTTAATCAGCCAATCTACAAGAAAAATACCTGTCGTACTTTCCATGGGTGCCTGATTTAGTCCTATTGCAAAACGTCCTTTGGCGACTGCCTGTAATACTCCCGAGTAACCTGGCCAGGTCAAAGATATCCATTCTCCGTGAGGGTTCGGAATTCTCAGAGCTATGATCTGACTGCCAAGACCTTTGTCGGGCCAGTCCAATACTCTGATCAGGCGTGAGCTTTTGCATTGAGGGTCGGGTGCTGCCTTGCTGGTGCAGCCCCACTCATAACTTACGTTGAGGAAATGGGCTCCCGAACGTCCCATATAATCCGAGACCTGATCAATTTCTTCCAGGTAAGGATTATTGTTCTTTAAAAGCCAGTTGCGTGAGCGTCTATCCCCGAATTTCAGAAGAAGTTCAGGGTAGCGTTTTGATGCTCCGCCAATCAGAGTGTGCGCTCGCTCAGTTTCTTGTTTTAATGTTTCAAGGCACCAGTTTTCACCAGCATCTATCACGGGAATTTGTGGCAGGAGACTCATTTATACCGATATTTCCTTTATTATTGGGAGCGCAAAATGCAAATCATATGTGCTTCAGTATATCGTAATGCAGGTAAAGCTGAACAAGAACAGAGTATCAAGAAATGTTTGTTATTTCTAAAAATTGTTTTGGTTAACGCAGTACCAATGATTGTATGCTATTGTGTAAATGATGAGAATCTAATTGAATTTGTTGATGGAAAACAACATACGAGGAACAAAGAATGAAGAGTTGTTTATCTTCTATATATTTTACTGCGGCACTGTTTTTATCTGCGGTCGTTTCTTTTTCGGCATTTGATGTTCAGTCAGTGCAAGCTGGCGAGCGCCGGATAGAAGTCGGGGTTTTGAGATGCCATATTTATGCTGGCTCCAATTACATTATCGGATCAAGAAAAACTCTTCGCTGCAAGCTTAGAGGTAAATCCGGTAAACTTCTGGGACGATACAGAGGTGAAATTAAACGTCTTGGAATTGATCTGGGGCAAGCAAGCCGGACTGTTATGTCATGGACAGTGATTGCTCCAACAAGAGGGTTTAAAAGAACTTCTCTGGATGGGGATTATGTTGGTTTGTCTGCTGATGTTGCTGTTGGCGTTGGTGGCGGTGCCAAGGTTCTTGTCGGTGGTTCAAGAGATACGATTACTTTACAGCCATTAAGTCTTCAGGCTCAACGCGGCCTGAATGTTGCGCTTGCTGTTGCGGGTATGTCTTTGTATTCACAGTACTAATGTTCTGAAAAGAGAGGCTGTTCCCGGCCTCTCTTTTTTATCTCCATTATCAGAATTTGTAGCCAAATCTTGCTCCGGCGTTTGTAAGGCCGGCATTTCTACTGCAAAGGTTAGCATTGGACATATGGTCTACTGTAATGAGCAGACTCCAGTGCTTGTCCAGCAGGAGGCCTAGTGAAGCTGATTCCCTGAAATTTAACGAACAGCCATAGGAGTCACTGGGAGTATCCAGCGGGCCATCATGAACTGCTCCACCAAAAGAACTTTCAAAAAAGATTTTGTCTGTAATTTTATGATCCCATGTCAGTCCAAAATAAAACATGCTGGTCGAATTTGCTGTGTTGATATTTCCACCAATATGGGGGCGTGGTCTGATGAAGTGGTTGATTATTTTATTGGGATGGGACCATGAAGGTTTTCCGAATAACATTTCAAGATTAATGTCTGTGCCTTCTTCAGTGCCACCGTTGTCAGGTTCTACATTGTGAACAAAGGCGCCTACTCTTACTTCATCAATTCGAAATATTGTATCCTGTCTTTCACGGAGGATCTGGCCGCCAGCAGCTGCGTGTCCGGTTGCAGACAGAAGCAGGATAACAGACAAGGAAAATTTACTAATGTAATTCAGGAAGGCTGAACAGGATAAAATTCTGGGCATGGATATCGCTCTGATTGCGTTTTGAATGAATGGTTCAACTCTGACGCAACGAACGAAACTAATGCAGGACCAAGGACAGTTCCCCGGTCACAGTAAATCAATAACATGCAGGATTTTTCGTACCACATGTGCTGTAATTTATGAATTACTTTTCAATTGATTTGCAGATATTTATTACGGATATATTAAAGTACTTATCTCGTAGTGAAGTATAGTGATGCCATCAATAGTACAATTGCGATAAATTGCAGTATGATACGCCATCTCATTATGTTTTGACTTAAATTATGATTGTTGCCTCTTTTCATGTTCAGCAGACCGAGTATGAGAACAACAAGTACGGATACGACTGCTACTGTTGCTATAGTTGGCAGAAATTGCATGAATAGGGCGTCCTTTTTCAGAGAATGATTCGTCTGACCTTACAAATAATGGTTAAGTAGATTGTGAAGGATATCTATCTCATTCAAATCTACTTAGTTTTATACAAGAGCTGGAGGTGACAAAAGGTCTTGTCTATCAACCCCGTCTAATCAAACTATCTGATAAAGTTCTTGGCAGGATGCGTTTTCCAATTGCTACCATATATGTTGGCACGGATACCTTATAGCGTGCTTTAGGGCGAGGGCTTTCAACAGCATGTATAAGCTTTTTCAAAACTGCTTCGGGTTTCTGCTTCAGGAAAGAGCGTCCACCCTTTTCGAATTTCTCAATCTGGTTCTGATAAATCTCAGTATGAACTGAATTATCTATATCAATATTATCAACCAGTGCCTGACAGGCATGCTCTACAAATTTACTTTTGATGGGGCCGGGTTCGATCAGGCTTACATGGATACCTGATCCACGAAGTTCGTGGCGCATGGCATCGCTTAATGCTTCAAGAGCAAATTTAGACGCATTATATGCACCTCTGAATGGAGGAGATACCAGGCCCAGAACTGATGAGCACTGGACTATTCTGCCTTCACCAATGTTGCGCATATTCGGAATGATACGACGTGTCAGGTCATGCCAGCCAAAGAAGTTGGCCTCGAACTGAGCCCGTAGTACATCTGTACGAAGATCTTCAACCGCGCCGGGTTGCGCATAGGCGCCATTATTGAAGAGGGCATGCAGTTTACCTTCTGTATGCCAGAGTGTGTAGGTTACGCATGTCTCAATTGTATTTGGTTTGGTATAATCCAGAAGCAGTGCTTCCAGCCCATGATCCAGCAGCATTTCCAGATCAGTGTTATTTCGAGCGGTTGCAAAGACTCTCCATCCCCGTTTTTTAAGTCCAAGGGCGCAAGTCAGGCCTATGCCGGATGAACATCCTGTTATCAGAATATTTCTGGGCTCCTGTACTTCCTCTTGTTCTTCTTCTGATCTTTCTTCGATATCTTGTTTCATGGATTTTTGCTCGATATTAGATTATCTGGGGGACTATGTACTGGATTTACGAAGCAAGCAATTGATAAACTTGTCGAGTATCGAGTTCATTTTCGATTTTATTTGTTTTAAAGCTGGCCCTAATTTTTATATTGCAGGTCCAATATATTATCTCAGCCTTGTAAAGTATCATTACTGTTTATTTAAGAGTAGAGAGAATAGCATATACCGGACTTACAGTTATCTTTTTTAGGGTTGCATTATGCCTTTTCCGAGACCAGAAGAAAAAAAGTTCTGCCTTAAAGAGGAAAATATGAATAATCAGGTATGGCTGTAACTATAAGCTTTGTTTTTAGTATGTGAGAAGAGCTTGTTTGCATTGATCTGAAAGTCATTGGCAGCGAGCTCCATAATAGCGGACAGGTTATCATGGACCCGTTCTGCAAAGCTTGTCTGCCCCAAAGAAGAGTAAAGGTCATATGCTTCAGAAAATGCCTTTTGAGCTGCCTGTAGTTTTTCTCCGCTGGCTTCTCTTCGTCCCAGATCTGCAAGGACATTGGCCATGTTATTCAGTGCAGTTGCACGTTCCATAGAAGAGGGACCAGGCTTCCATTCTTCCAGTGCCTTCTCGTATGAGTCTATAGCCAATTCCAGGCAAGGGGTTCCTCCGCCCATAGCACCTGATAATGTAAGTGCTTCTGCCAGTTTATTTTTTATCTGGGCCCAAAGAAGAGGAGCGCGTTCTCTTTGTAATGCAGACAGGGATTTATGATAGGCCTGAACCGCCGTATCTATCAGATCAGATCCCTGACCGTTTTTATATTTGGAAGCTGTTATCAGGTTTTCTGCCAGTTCGCTCTGAAGGGTTGCCCAATCCCGGCTCATTTTTTCCCTATCCGTACAGGCAATGGCATCAGTATATGCTTTTGAAGCATGATCCAGTGTGGTTATGTCAGATGAACTGCGGCCCTGCCAACCATAATTGCGAGCCAGCTGCCCATAGAGCCTGCCTTTTATCTGAGCAGGTACTGATAGTTTTTTTATACCGCTGCCAGCACCGTTTTCAATTATTTCAAGTGCCTGATTATAGCAATCCGAGGATCGTTTGATGAAACTGCTGTTGCCTGTGTTTTTTCCAAGCTGCCCTAGAGCCATTCCCATAAATTCCAAAGAATGCAGCCTGTCATATATATCAAGGTTTTCAGGTTTTTTCAGTATTTCCGAGAACAGAGAGATGGCCTGTTGCAGATTATTTTCACTTTCAGACTGATCGCTGTACTGGCAGCCTATTCTTGTAAGAGCATGGGCTCTGGTTAATCTTTCTGATATCAGTTTTTCTTTATCATCACGTCTGCCGGTTTTAATACCAGAAAGAATTGTTATGGCTTCCTGAAGTCGTTCCTTATTGCCTGCGCGTTCTCCCAGATCAATCAGGGTTTGAGCCAGAGATAAACGAACGGTTCTTTCCAACTGACTATCTGATATTTCCGAATAAGCCTGCAGCGCTCCATAATATGCGGATGTGGCCTGTTCCAGTCTTTCAGTTCCTGGAATAATTCGACCCAGAATATGCAGGACGTCACCAATCCTGCTTTGTATTGCTGCCAGAGAAGATGTGCGGTTATGGGCGTTCCAGACACGTTTTATGGTCTGAAGTGTGTGTATCGAAGTCTCCAGGCTATCGGTGTCACTATATCTTTCACCCATAGATATCTGGGCTTCACTTCTAAGCTCCTGAAGTTGCGCCCATAAAATCGGATATCTGGTTCGTGACAGAATTGATTGTGCGTCACTTATAAGGTCCATTGACGCTTCATATGTTTCCATGCCTGTGATCAGATGTGCCTGAGCCAGCTTCAGTGCAGCAAGATTACTGAGCGTCTGGCCATAGATCAGGTCGGATTTTACTCCCTGCCAGTCGGTTATTAATGTCTGATAGGCCCGGATTGCTCTGCCAATTTTTGCTGTATCTTCTGATACTATACCTACAATGGACCATGCCCATGCCTGAAATCTTCTTAGTATAAAGATGAAATTTGCCGGCATATTTTCCGGAGGGTTTGATATTGTCTGGTCGAGATAAACTGATAATTCACGCACTCTTGCTGAATAGGCTAGGCGCTGCTGTTTGTTTTCCGCTGCAGGTACAGGGAGTTGTGCAAGCGTGAAGAGGGCTAACAGGGGAGTATAATGCTCTACCTTGTCAACCGGAATGGGCTCAAGTTCCTTTATTGCGATATCAAGAGGTGAATATGTTTCTGCGGGTTCACCTGCAGACAGGGCGCTGTATTTAAAGCGTTTGTTGGATTTATCTGCCTTAATCCAGATCAAAAGGTCTGAATTTCTGTTTCTCAGTAATTCTTCACGCTTTTCAGGGGCATTGCGGAGAAGTATGTCCCATTGCTCCTGTTCAACTGGAAAGCGGCGATGAAGGGGAGAAAGTTTCAGTTTTAATTTTGACCGATAACAAAGCCTGTGCTTCACAAGTCCCAGAATTCTGGTTCTTAAATAGTGACCATTGCCAGACGGACTATCTGCGAAGAATATTTTTGTTTTATCAAAAACTGCAGTGAGATAATTCCGATTTAATCGCATAACGCGTGCCTGTGGCCCCTCTCCCGGGCAGATACTAACAAATGGTTAAAGTCCAGAGTTACGCGCTTAATCTCAGGTAATCAAGTATCTGGCATACGATAATAACAGTTTTGCGAGAGAATACCGGGTTTAAACAGGGAGGGAGTACTATTTTGGCTGCGCTATGTGAGTTCTGCCATATTTTTGGTTGATTATTATGCTAAGGGATCGTTAAATCAAAATATTGTAAGTATTATAATTGTCGCAGGTTATATATTTTCGTGGTGATTGATGGGAATGCGGAAATTTCTTTGAAGGATGACAGCTTAATGCTCTTAATCAGGGATAAGAGAAGATTTTTGAAGTTATGTTTTACCTCGATCATAGCGTTGGGCGCTGTGCTGATAATTTATTCTATTTCTGATTTTGCGAACCCTTCCGGAGGTAAGCTTAAAGTTTCCAACCTGCTGGTTGATCATGCCTGGGATGAGGCATTGAGAACCGGGCGTTCAAATCACAAAGCTTTTAGTATATCTAAAAAAACGAAAACTGTTTTTTCTCATGATGCTTCAGTGCTTGATGGCATTAGCGGCGAGAGTCAGGTTCATACAGATGAGATACCAGTAGCCCGATATAAAGGTGCGGTGGTTCCTGCTGATACAGCCAGACGTCAAGAATTGCTCAAAAATGTTCTGGCCGGAGATATAATTCGTATCGTCAATACTGATGGTAAGGCTTTCTATTATCAGGTCATTCGCAGTCGTTCTGGCAATAAGGACAAAATGTGTGGAGATCTCAGAACTTCGCAGAAGGATACGAGGCTTGCAGATTGTGAACTCGGGAAAAACAAGGAACTCGCTGAGGGGCGTTTTATTCTAAGAAAGCTGCCTGCTCCTGAAGTTGAGGATTTGCTGAAGAAGGATGCTAAAGCAGAGCATCAATCCTGACAGGAAGTTCCCTTTCGTTCTGTTTGATAATTTGATTTTCTATGATATTGGGTAAATAGAATTCACTATTAAGAATTTCAGGTCAGGTAAAAACAAGAGGTCAGACAGATGCCTAGATTGAATGCACCAACGATACTCATTTTTCTTCTTTCATTACTATTGGCGGGTTTTGCCATTTTTAATCGTATTTCTCCAGGCACTGTCGCTGAGATAGGCATGAGCTTTCGTCCGTATCAGGATTTCTGGCTTGCGATTACCGCCTATATTGTTTTGATGGTGGGTACTTTGGTACGTGGTCTGTAAAATATTAAAGTAATTGTATCAGAAATTATTAAGGAGGCTTTCGCCTCCTTATTTCTTATGTGGTGCAGCTCCTTAAATAATAATTTTAAGGGCCCAATATTCCAATAAGCACCAAAACAGCAAAGCCCAGACAGGGGACTACCCAGCTGTTATGTATTATAAACTTCCCCATAAAAATTCCTTCCGGATTATATGTCGCGTGTTGCCCCATTACACAAAGTGAACACTGCCATAAGATTAACAAGTTTTATGTTTGATGCAATACAACCAATAGCTTAGTTCCTAAGAATATACATTTTTTCTTTCTATTATATTGTTTTTACTTGGTTTTACTTCACGTTGATTGTGGATAACATAGCCAAGATTTAGTAGTATATTTGTTTGTATAAAGTTAATTTACAGATATTATTTTTCCAGATAATTGCACTAACTCTTCTCTATTCTAT
>JBOEGA010000180.1:0-15939 GCA_050633205.1 Methyloligellaceae bacterium
GTGAGAAGGAATATGTTCTGGTATAAAAGCTCATTTATTTTATTTTTTACTTAGCTGTTTTACCTGTTGTTTTTTAGTTAAATTATATTTTCTCACTGTGCTGATTAGTTAAATCAAGAAATAAACTATATTGGATATTCTATCCGTGATTATCGAAAAAATCATCAGTAAAGTCGTAAAAACATATAAAAAACAGTATTATGAATCGTCACAATAATGTCATGAAGGAAGGTTTAAGGAGCATCAGTATATAAGTATTTATTTTCATATATTCATGGGTACACTTTAACTTTACATGATTCTATATTTATTTGGCAGTTTATGACTGAACGGTATTTTATTATATGAGGAGCCAAGACGAAGTTTATATCATATTATTTGTGTCTATATTGCCTCATACTATCAGCTTTAAAACTTACCAAAACTCTCAATAAATTCTTTTGTCAGGATCTGTTAAATATTAAATGAGATGGACTATATAGTTCGACAAATGCATGGGAAGTGAAGAAAGTGTCCTCCCCGGCATTGATGTGGGTGTATTTGATTTCATTTTTTGGGAGTATGAAATGAAAAAAGAGTTTCTTATACAGTCGGAAGAACAGCTAAGGCAGGTCATCCCCGAGCCTAAGCCAGCCACGGAACAGAAGGTTATCGATAGAGTCGATGACCAGTGTATATCTTTTATCAGTCAGTCCCCGCTCATTTGTCTGGCGACCTCTGGCAATAATAATAAGCTGGATGTTTCTCCAAAAGGGGATGCTCCCGGTTTTGTAAAGGTCCAGGACGAAAAAACACTGTTGATACCTGAGCGTCCGGGAAACAGGCTGGCAATGGGGTTTCGCAATATTCTTGAAACCGGGCGGGTTGGAGTAATCTTTTTGGTTCCTGGAATTACAGAGACCTTAAGAATAAATGGAACAGCCAGTATTTCAAAAGATCCGGCATTACTGGAGCTGCTGTCAGCAAATGGCAAGCCTGCATTACTCTGTACAATCGTGAATATCGAAGAATGCTTTCTGCATTGTGGCAAGGCATTTATTCGGTCTGCTCTTTGGAAGCCGGAAAGCTGGCAGACGGAAACAGAGTTTAATGCAGCTCAACAACTTGCTGATACACTTAAAATTGATCAGAAACAGATACAGGAAGCTCTGGACGACAGCTATAAAAACAGACTTTATTAAAATGTAGACGACATAATAAATCTTTATATTCATGAGAAGTTCAATGGAAAAATTTCATTCGGGTAGGCTATCTGCCCTTTTGCTCTTGTGTTTATCAATGTGCGGTACTGTACAGGCCCAATCGGTTGATATAACCAAACGCACAACACAGTTTGTCGGCCAGTTTCAGGAGAGAAGTTTTATTCTTGATAAACCGTTAGCACAAAAAGGGGATAAGCAACGCTATCCTTTGGTTATTGTGCTTCACGGAGCCTATGGGAATGCCAGGGGAATGAAAAAGATCCTCAATACAAATATGCGGCCCCTCATAGAAAAACATCGCTTTATCGTTGCCTACATGAATGGAAACCCAATTAAAAAGCACCCTCATATTGGGACCTGGAATGCTGGCATATGTTGTGGTCGCTCCTCTCGTGACAAGCTGGACGATGTCAGTTTTCTGAGTAGCTTTATTGAACATGCCGTTAAAAATCTGAACGCAGATGCACAGCGTGTCTATCTCATTGGATATTCAAACGGGGCAATGATGGCCTATCGATATATTTGTGAGCATCCTGAGAAGGTTGCTGCAATTGCTGCGGTATCAGGACCAGTAATGACTAACAACTGCTCTCCTGAGGGCTTGCAGGGAGTGCTGCACGTACATGGAATGGAAGACGATCGCGTTCCTGTAAATGGCGGGAGGTCAGAGCACGGCCTTGCCAGACCAAATAATTATACTTCAGTCCGGAAAACCGGAGAAATTATGAAAAGCGCCAGTGTCCCATTTGTTTTCAGAGCTTTGCCAAAAGTAAAGCATGGACTGAACCAGGTAAATAACAGGATTAATCTGCCTGCAACAGCATGGGGTTATTTCCAGAAAAGATACCAGGGGCAAACGGCACTTGTATCAGACGATTAATCCTGAATAACAGTCTGGTTCGCAGGTTTGGGTAGAGTGAAGATAAATGTGCTTCCTGTGCCCACCTGCGATTCACACCATATTTTCCCGTGGCAGCGCTGTAAAATCTTTTTGCATGTTGCCAGTCCGAGACCTGTGCCATCAAACTCGTCTTTATTGTGTAACCTTTTAAAAGGAGCAAATATGAATTTCAGTTTGTTCTCTGGAATTCCGATACCATTATCTTTAACAAGCACTTTCCAGTGTATACCCAGGTCTTCAAAGTCAATATGAATGATCGGCGGCTTTTCCGGGCAGTATTTTACTCCATTGCTTATAAGGTTTTGCAAAAGCTGAACAATCAGCGGAGCGTGAGCATATGCCCGTGGAAGCTGTGCATATGATACCTGTGCATCTCTTGTTGTGAGCATTTCATTCAGATTATTGATTGCGAGTTCTGCACATTCTTCAAGAGAAATGGTTCTGAAGGAAATTTCTTCCTGGTCAACCTGGCTATACTGACTTAGCGTATCAATCAGGGAGTTCATATGAATAGCTGATCTTTCAACCATCCCCTGATATTTGGATATTTTATCCGGATTGTTTTCCTCTATTGCACGTTGTACCCTGCTCTGAAAACTCAGGATGGTTCGTATAGGAGCTTTCAGATCGTGGGCCAGTATATGACTGAAGCTTTCGAGTTCTTCCTTCTGATGCTCAACCTTTTTCTTCAGGGAGCTGTTCTCAATTGCCGTTCTTACTGCATTCCATAGTGTTTCTGCCGTAACCTTGTCTTTTGGTACATAATATTGGGCACCTTTTTGCAGGGCATTCACTGCAAGAATCTCGTCTCCCTGTCCGGTTATCATAACAATAGGGACATAGGTATCAATATTGCGAAACTCTTCAATTCCTTCCATGCCATTAAGGTTTGGCAGATGATAGTCCAGCAATATGCAGTCAAATTTTTTCGTTTTAAAAAGGTTCAGTCCCGCCTGAATGTCTTCAACTTCCTCAATCATTGTATCATCTTTAAATGACCTGGCTGCGCGCAGGACATTCATACGATCAACCTGATCATCATCGACCAGTAAAATAGTGAGTGAATTTTTATTTTCATTCAGCATAATTTAAAATCTCATGGGAGTTCGACAATGCGCCAGTAATTAACAATAAGTTCAACAAGTCTGGCAAAATCACTGCCTGCCCGTTCTTTTACAATATAACCGGCCACATTCAGATTATATGCAGCCATCTTTTCTTCATCATGCTTGGAGGTTGAAAGCACAAAAACAACCGAGCTTTTGAGTTTTTCATCTTCCCGTAATTCTTGAATAAACTCTATTCCATCCATACGGGGCATTTTCAGATCGACAATTAGAATATACGGTTTGGGCAACACCTCATACTCACCCTCCCCACGAAGCAGGGCAAGTGCATCTATTCCATCCACAGCACGATATATAGGGTTAAGTATTTTTGCTTTTCTGATCGCCCTTGTGATGCTTTTAGTATCTACGTCATCATCGTCTACTAGTAAAATATTGATAGTCTTACTACCCTCATCCATAAATAAATTGTTCTTTCTACTTTAAATATACAGGCCAGCTAAACTCTATACTAAGCCCACTTGATTTGTTATTGGTTAATGTCAGGTTTCCACCAAATTGTTCTACAATTTTCTTTACCATTGCTAACCCCATGCCACTGCCTTCTACTTTGTCCCGGGGACGTAGTGTTTGAAACATTTGCAATGCTTTTCCATGTAAAGCTTCAGGAATACCCGGACCATCATCGCAGACAATGATCTTGTAGTAGTGTAGGTCCTGCTGGCCGAGAGAAATAATTATGGATCCGCTTGGCTTGTCATGATGCTTAATGGCATTGTTAATTAAATTCATCAGAACCTGCTGAAGTGGAGATGTGAAGAATTCAGTTGAGCCAAATGAAGGGCTGACTTCGATTGAAAACTTTTCAGTCGCATCCAGTAACTGGACTATATTTTCAACCAGATCTGCGCCGGTAACAAGTGGGTTGTTTTCGCTGAAATCTAGTTTCCTGCCAATTTTTGAATATTCCAGAAGATCATCAAGCAATGTTTCCAGCCGCTTAACGCGCCCGCGTAAAATCGTCATATTTTCCTTGTTTTCGCCTTCAAGACTCTCCCCCAGGTCTTCCTCAAGCCATTGAGCAAGCTGGTCAATAGATCTTAACGGCGCTTTAAGGTCATTAGATGCAACATATGCAAACTGTTCCAGCTCATCATTGGATTGCTTAAGTGCTTCTGTGCGGGTATCAATTTCCTGTTTAATTTTTATATTTCTGGTAACAAGTGTAAAAATCAGAATGCTTATTATTGCAGAAAGAAGAGTACCAAATATCAGTATGGACCAGGGGGCAAGGCTCGCTGATCGGGAAAGATATCGATGGGTTGGTGTAAAAACAACGTGCCATTTTCTCTGGCGTAATTGAAATTCTGAGTGATACAGAAAAGGAACTCTTAGCCTCAGGGTTTGATTTTGCTTGTCCTCATCAGAAAAGAATATGCTTCTGTTTTTGGCACCATGGTATATGAGCTTTCTGTTATTGGTCTTGTCATAAATATACACCTGCAGATTTTCATAGTTTTTTGACCATATCATCTCATGGGAAAAAAACTGAGCCAGGTTCAGTACACCAACCAGGTATCCGGTTACTTTCCGGTCATGTACAACTTTTGAAATAAAAAGCAGATCACTGTTTTTTCCAGGACTACCGGAGATGTTCATGACTTCGGAGAAGACAACTCCATTTTCCTTGTCAGATTGCCTGATCGCATTCAGTAATTTGGGAAATTTGTTGACATCAACCACATCAGGCATTGATACGGATCCGTCGATATAGACAATGCTGGTTTTTAGCTTTTGTCCTTCGTCTGGCTGAACCCAAAGAAATGAAGAAAAGTTGCTCTGCTCAATAAGCGGAGCGATAACTTTCAGGATCTGGTACTTTGTTATACTATCGGAACTCTGCAGCCCTGCAATGGCGATTTCCTTACCTCTGATATAGGCATCAAACAGATATCGCATCTGTGTAAATTGCTGTTGGCCATGCTTTTTAAAATCTTGTTCAATTTCAGAAGCATCACGGTTGAGAACAACCATAAAAAAAACAATGGAGAAGCCGATCCCAAGCGCCATAATAATGATTGGAAGGCGGTAATGCTTTAAGACCAGCTGTAGGGATTCAAACTGTTGCTGCTTGTATTGAATATTGCGCTTAAGTTCTGGATTCATCGCTGGTTTCATCTTTATTGAAATCTGCGAAAATATCCAGCAATCTTGGTATCAGCGGAAACATCAGAATTGCAGTTGCAAGAGAAACCAGAGCTGTCATTGTTTTGAGAATTCCCTGGAAATAATAAAATGGATGCCAGAGCACGATGACAGAAATGGCGTGAGTAACACCACAAAGTACAATAAACAGCGCAAACATCACAAATGCCCATCTGAACGGGACAGTCTGCTTTCGTTTAATCAAAAGGAACGCAATCGTACAGGGGATGGAAAAATAGGCAATTGTAATGACCACATCTGAAATGATATGCATCATCAGAAGTTCGGTTTGCCACAGGAGACAATAGCCATGGGGCATATAGCGGTTAATATCAAAAACAGTATTTACGAAATCCATGGCATGCCCCTTCATAGTCCACACCATGTCTTACATATAGAAAACCTGTTACATAGAAATTAAGATTTCAGAATAATAGTTCTCTTTTGATCTCTGTTTAAGATTTTTGTATTCCTGCTCCCTACCATCCGGTGAGCAGACCAACCACGCACCCTGTCATTAAAGTAGCAAATGTACCGGAAATAAGTGTCTTGGTGCCCAGTTCCACAATTTCTTTCTTACGTTCAGGAAGTATCGTAATGAGCCCCCCGATCATAATTCCCAGACTTCCCATATTGGCAAAACCACACAGTGCATAGGAAAGTATAAGTCGTGAGCGTTCGGATATGATTTCTGGTGAAGTTTTGGCAAGTTGAATATAAGCCAGAAATTCATTGAGAACTGTTTTAATGCCAAGAATGGACCCCGCAGATATTGCCTCATTAGCAGGAATACCTGTCAGCCAGGCAAGTGGAGCAAAAGCAAAACCAAGAATGCCTTCAATCGTCAGTTTAAACCCGAATGGTTCACTTATTGCGCCAAGTATCTGATTCCCAAGCGCAACCAGCGCAACAAAAATAATAAGCATGGCAGTAACATTCACCAGAAGGAGAATTCCCTCCTGTGTTCCCTTGACGATCGCATCAACAGAACCATGCGTACGATCATCACTGCTTATAGTCTGTTCCGGAACTTCTGCCGGGTTACTGTCCAGATCCGGCACCATAAGAGCTGCCAGCATTATAGCAGCGGGAGCACTGATAATCGAGGCAACGATAAGGTGTCCGGCAGCTCCGGGCAAAGAGGCAGAAAGCACACCGGCATAGAGGGCCAGTACAGTACCGGCTATGGTTGCCATACCCACACTCATCATAGCAAAGAGAGCGCCCCGGCTCATACTGGCAAGATAGGGCCTGACAAATAATGGAGCTTCAATCATTCCCACAAAAATATTGGCCGCAGCCGAAGTTCCCACCGTCCCTGAAACGCCAAGGCTGCGCTGAAGGGCCCAGGAAAATCCACGCACCACAATCTGAAGAATACCCCAGTGATACAGCAGTCTCGTCAATGCACTGATAAGAAGAATAAGGGGAAGCGCCTGAAATGCCAGAATAAACCCGAATTGCGGATTGACCGTTTGATAGGGAGCAGGACCACCCGCGACATATCCAAACACAAATTTCATTCCGGAAAGAGTTGCATTTTGCAGCGATAAAACCAGAGAGGTTGCCCAGTCAAACCCGACCCTCAGAACAGGGATATGAAGCATCGCTGCTGCAATAACAATCTGCAATAACAGACCAACTCCAATAAGTCGCACCAGTTGCGAGCTTTTATAGGCAGTTCTGTTTTCAGATAGAACCCATGCTAACAATGGGAAAACCAAAAGGCCCAGCAGGCTCTGCAACTGCAACATCATACCACCCCAGCTATTATTATATTCTGACAAGTTTTTTATAGGCTAGAATATTTTAGAAAGCTGAACAATAAAAAAACTGGCTTTGGCAATACGAATGCAGGAAACTTTGCATCATATACAAAAAAAGGCCCCCCAACAGGAGAGCCTTCATATTCATAGTGTCTCTAACAGCTTACTTTGATCCAAGAGGAACACTCAGACCAACACGTACTGACCAGATATCTTCAAACTTCGCAAAGTCACCAGCATCTGAATCCGTAGGTGCAAGATTGCTTGTGTCAATCTTATCGTCAAAGCCGTAATAAAGGCCTTCAACACGAACTCTGATGCCGCTTTGAGCAAACATCTTCTCCAGGCCGCCACCAACAACATAGCCGACAGTGTCAAATGAAGCTGTACCTGAACTTTGGTCTGTATCAGTATCTACGACAGTATATTCAGCATCAGCAAATGCGATACCACCAGTCGCATAAACCATGAAAGTACCGCTTGTTACACCAATGCGGCCACGAAGTGATGCAAGAGTATCAATATTACCGGCCGTAATATCGTCTTGACCGCCGGAACGATCGGATACTGCATCAGAGATATTAACTGCAGATATGTCAGCCTCGATACCAAGAACGATATTGCTGTGCTGCCAGTTATATCCGATGTGAATACCAGCAGTACCGCCGCTCAGGTCCAGATCTTCAGCGAAACCTTCATTGCCTCGGTTGTCAAATACGCCGTCATATTTCGCGTCAGCATAACCAGCCTGAATACCGGCATAGAAGCCTGACCAGATCACAGGTCTGTATTCATTCAGATCGCCACCGGCAGACGCACCGCTCATTCCGGCAACTGTGGCAACTGCAAAAGCAGACAAGAGTTTGTTAATCTTTCTCATAAGGAAAAACGCCCTTCAAATTGATTTTTATTGATTAACCCCATCAGAAACTATGGATAAAGAACTTTGTTCAATAATAATATGATAAATAGGCAACAGGTGTGATAAATGAGTTTATTACATTCGCGAAAGGGCGAATGTTATTGAAAAATAATAATAAAAGCAGAGAGCTGGAAGAAGCCCTCCGCAGTCTTTCTCGGAAAATCCTAAACGGCAGCACTCATAGCACCGACATGCCGATGGTCGGTACCACAGCACCCGCCGACGACAGAAAGATTCGGCAGCACTGCTTTCAACTCACGATACTGCTCCGCTAGCTCTTGAGGATTACCATCATCCAGCTCTTCCGCATTATCCAGTTCCTCATGGCTCATCCGGGATGCATTGGCACGCAGCCCCATAATCCGGTTTCGCCACTCAGAACCATCCTCAAGTGTCGACGAGAAATGATCAGGATGAGCACAGTTAATCATATAATAAACCGGACCATAGGCAGTCTCCTTATCAACCTGCTCAATAGCATCCCCGAGACTTTGCCCGGATGGAAGGCGGCCATCAGTTTCAACAGTAAAGGATACAACGACGGGAATACCCGCCTTGGTTGCTGCCCTGGTAATGCCAATAGCTTCCTCAGCATAGGTCATCGTAATTGCCGATACCATATCCGCTCCATATGCCTTAAACCACTGAACCTGCTGTTTATGATAAGCTTCCGCCTGCTCAATGGTCATAAAGCTGTTAGGGTTATAGCCATCATCCTGCGGCCCGATCGCTCCGTTAATAACAAGGGGAGAGTCGTCAGTCTCAAACTCCTCACGCAACATCTTGAGATACTCAATCGATTTTTCATGAATGCTGGCAAGCGCTTGCCCCGAAAATCCGAGGTCTGTCGCCCATTTCTTGCTGGCTCTCCATGTTGGCGTATCCATCAGAAAACCCTTCTTCTCACGAAGCGCAATCTCGCAGAAACGTCTCATATAGCGGTCAAGAGCTGCACGGCCTTCCCTGCTTTCCATCAGTGGAAACGATGCAAATAACGGTAGGTCAAAACCCTCATGAAAAATGAGACAGGTCTCAAGCCCTCCGTCAGTAATAAAAGGCTTTCCGGTCGTTTGCGGTAATGAGTTAATATATTTAGCTTCAGTCATTATCATCTCCTGTAAATTTCTGGCTGAAGCCTATAGCCAATAATATTTCCAAACTACCGGGACTGCGGTACGGTTTTCTAAATTAAAATATATCTATAATTATCAAAGCATTATCTGGTGCGGTGTTGGCGGAATTAAACCCTGTACCCAAAAACTGTACTTATGGTACTGTACCAGTGGTACAGTTTTGGGAGCACCTATGAACAAGGGTAAAAATACACGCGAACGCATAATGGATATTGCGGAAGAGGGGGTTCTGCAAAAAGGCTTCAGCGCAACATCAATCGAAGAAATAATCGTTGCGGCTGAAATTACCAAAAGCGGTTTCTTCTACCATTTCAAAGACAAGAATGAACTCGCAATTGCCCTCATCGAACGCTACATCCAGGAAGACAATAGAATACTCGGAGATTTGTTCAGCCGCGCAAAAGAATTGCACGATGACCCGCTGCATCAGTTCCTCATCGGTTTAAAGCTGTTAGCAGAACTTATGGAAGACCTTCCAAATGGACATCCCGGATGCCTCGTCGCCACCTTCTGCTATCAGGAGAGGTTGTTCGATAACCGCGTAAAAGACCTGAACAAAAAAGGCGTACTGGAATGGCGCTACATGTTTATAAAAGAACTGGAAGCCATAGCAGAAAAATACCCACCCAAAGATGACGTAAATCTGGATGACGTAGCCGACATGGTAACAAACACCGTAGAAGGCGGGATCATCATGTCAAAAGCACTCAACAACCCTCAAATTCTTCCCAACCAGATCATGCTGCTACGGTCCTACATAAAGCTGTTGTTTGTTCCATAGCAGAGCCCGGTCAACAAACTACAAATCACCGTGAACACCACTATTTAACGCATGTAAAGGCAGCTAAACTAACCTCACCAGATAAGTGAGGTAATTCAATGAACATCTCCCGCAATGCCTTTATAATTATTCTGTTCTTCACTCTGACAATATTTACAACTGTGAGCCATGCTCAGAAGGGCGATAGCAAAACGGTCACGCAACTCAGTTCTGACCTTCTATTTGGTGGGGCTGAAAAAAAGACCAGGGCACTACAGGAAGTCACCAGACGCGGAAAACAGGATGTCATTGCAACATTAATTCTTGCGCTCCGTTATCAGGGGCCATCACTTGAGCTGGTTAACACCCTGCAAAAACTGACAGGAGATAATTCTATAAAAGACTGGAATGATGCCATGCTCTGGCAGGAAGCTCACCCTGAAGTCATTCCTCACGAAAGTTTTCGTTCATTCAAACTCCTGGTTTTCAATCAGATCGATCCGCAATTTATGCGTTTCCTGGGGCAGGAGAGAGCACTCCGGAAAAACATGAAAATACGCCTTGAGGAAATAACCTGGGGCGGTGTACAGGTCGATGGCATTCCATCGCTTGACAACCCGAAACTCATAGCAGGAAAAGATGCCCTCTACCTGAAAGATGACGATCTTGTTTTTGGCGTATCAATTAACAACGACATCAGGGCCTACCCACTCAGAATTATGGGATGGCATGAGATGTTCAATGAAACAATCGGAGGTGTCCCGGTAGCCCTTGCCTATTGCACCCTGTGCGGCTCAGGCATCCTGTTTGAAACACACGTCAAAGGGCGTGATAAACCCCTGATTTTTGGCTCATCCGGCTTCCTCTATCGTTCCAACAAACTGATGTTCGACCGCGAAACCGACAGTCTTTGGAACCAGTTCACTGGAGAACCTGTGTCCGGCCCTCTGGTCAACAGTGGCATCAAACTCAAAATCCGTCCCGTATTAATAACCTCCTGGAAAGACTGGAAAACAAAACACCCGGAAACAAAAGTTCTGTCCCTTGATACAGGTCACAGGCGCAACTACGGCTCAGGCGTCGTATATAACGAATATTTCGCCAGCCCTGATCTGATGTTTCCAACCATCGTAAAAAACGAGGACAAAGTCCGCCGGAAAGATTACGTCTTTGGCATCCGTACAACCGGTACCGCAAGAGCATGGCCACTGGCAGTATTCAAACAGGAAAAGATAATCAATGATGTGATCGGCGACAAAAATATCGTACTCATCGGCAATGCAGAAACAAGATCTGTAAGCGCCTATGAAAGAGGCGAGCATAATTTCACAACAGGAACATCTCTGGATACTTTAAATTCCAAAGGCAAAGTCTGGAGTGTAAAAGAAGACCACCTGTTAGGCCCCGACAATGAAAAGCTCTCCCGCCTCCCCGGACACATAGCCTACTGGTTTGCATGGGACGGCTATATGGGTGTCAAAAGCACACTGTACGATAGCAAAAAACAGTAAAACTATAACGCGTCAATAATCTGTTGAACTGCTTCATCTTCCGTGAGGTTTGTATTATCAATCCTCACATTTTGCACAAACTCAATCGGTGAAACCTGATCATATGCATCAAGGCTCTCGGTTAGCCTCTCTCGGGTTCCAACCTTCCCAAAGGCCTTCCGGGATTCATTCGTGACCCTATCCAGAAGTACCTGCCGCTCACAGTGAATCTGAAAAAATATAACTTCACCACCATGAGAAGTTACACGATCAACCAGTTCCCTGATAAAAGTATCATCCTCACCCTTCGCATAAACAAAGGTGAAAATAATCCCCGGAATATCCTGCTTCGCTGCCAGTTCAAAAATATCCAGCCGCATCTTTCCGCTAAGCTCAAAGAAGCCCGGCGATCCAAACTTGAACAGCGGCAGCAGCAAATCAATTGTCAGGTGATTATGAAATAATTTATAGCCGGTATGCTCGGAGAGGGCTTTGGCAAGTGTATATTTCCCGGCGGCAGGAGGGCCATAGAGTACAATCAGTTTCATTGTGGATGGTGTCCAGTATCTTGAGTGCAAAAAAGGCAGGGCTATATTATCACAGCCCCGCCTCATGCAAAAGATATTAGCCAGCCATGGAGGCCCGCTCCATTCCCTGTCTTTTATTGGTAATCATACCAAGCGCAAATGCACCGCAGCCGATAATCAGAACCGCAACACAAAGCACCAGCAGAATGGAATATTTATGTGTCAGGCCAGTCAGAGGAGTAAGCAGCTGTGTATATTTCGATGTCTCGGTGAAATACAGAACCGAAGCCGTCATAGCTGCAAAAAACGCAGTTAAATAACTCCACACCGGAATATTCGTTTGATTACCCCAGAGCGAGAAGAACACCACCGGAGCAAGGAACATGGATGCTGTACCGGAAACTGCCACCGCTGAGAACAGATCTTTCGAACCAAGAAAGACCATGGCCATCCCGCCCACAAGAAAACAGAACATCGCGATACGTCCGTTCTTGACTGTAGGCTCTCCGACTTTCATATCAATGATAGTCAGCTTTGCCGCACTGGAGAATGTAGAGTCCAGGGTAGACATACACGAGATAACAAGGGCCGCATTAAACATCAGCATAGGCCATTCGCCCAGCAGGCGTGTCAATGTCGGGATCAGGCTTTCTCCAGCCTGTTTCTCTAGTCCTGCCCATACACCAAGTAGTCCAAAAGCCATAATGCAGATAAAGGAAATCCAGGCTGCATTGTAAAAGCTGGCCATTGTCGTGCGACGGTCAGCAATAAAACCGCGATCCATCATAACCGGATCATGCATCGGATAGCTCCACACCTGCAGCAGTGCCACCACAAGCAACACCCAGCCCGGACCATCAGTATTCGCACTGGACTCAATAATCGACTGAACCTGAAAGCCACCCTGTGTCAAGGCAACGATCATCAGAACTGCTAGCAGAACAATAAAGATAGACATCTGGTAAAAGTCAGTGCGGATTGACGCATTCAGCCCGCCCATAAGCGCATAACCAAAAGTAACCAGGCCCACAAGAACAATAGGAACCGCATAATAAAGCGTGCCCTCAGCCCCGAAGATCAGACCAATAACCAGCAGGTTGGCAAAAACCTCGGAAATCAGACGGACACCAATTACAAGATTATAGCTGGCCGTTCCCGCCAGACCAAAACGGTCGGAAAGAAAACTCTGCACGCTGCCATAACCATGTTTGAAACGCAGGCTGGAAATAATATGCGCTCCGGTCAGAAACGAGAAATAATAAGCCGCATAAGCCAACGCCCCTGCAATTCCGTAGAAATAACCGAGTATCGCAGCATTCATAATTGATCGCGCAAATATCCAGGTCGTAACTTGTGAAAAAGTCAAAGTCAGAATGCCGGGAGCTTTCCCTTCAACATTATGGCCCTGATAGAATGATCCCGTTGTTCTGGATCGTGGACTGAGTAGAATACTTAAAATAGCAACTGCCGCCGTAATGACAGCAAGTGTAATCAGTGTGGTAGACATTCGAGAAGCTCCGGAATTTGTATGTTTTATGATATAACATACAATGGCAATTTCATATCAAACAAGCAAAATGCAGGTGGTCTGACAATATTGTGAATTGCTGTGACTGATGTCATGAGCAGAAGTTTATGTCCTCGGAATTAAAAGCTATAAGGCTGTTTTTATTTATAATTTTACCAGCAACAGACTTCTCGTAATTCGGCAGCATATCATCCGATGGCCAGATACCGGATACCAGCGACTTCGCATATGGATCAGCAAAACCTTTTACAGACAGCCGCTCTGCAGCCAGCCCGCTGTTATACTGAAGTCGGTGTGTAGAAAACTTTATACCCTCTGAAGTTGCATCTATAATGCCATACCATCCATCTGTAGTCCCGTCATTAGCAGGCATCCCGATAACACCCGGATTAAACCAGATGCCCTGATCTGTCTGCTCAATAAAGGGAATGCCACTATGTCCCGCAATCATAATATCAGCCTGGGCTTCTGAAAGTTGCAGGCATTTCTCATTTGCTGCCGTAGAAGGAAATATAAACCTGTTTATTTCATCATAAGCGCCATGAATTACACTGCACCGTTTGCCAAAGAGATCAAATCTGAGAACTTTTGGCAGGCCAGCCATCCAGCTCCTCGTCTTATCACTGATCTGGCTTTGGGCATAAGCATACCAGCTATTGGATAATACCGAGCAGCTCGTGCCATCCTCAAATCCGCAACCGCAATTATCCGCATTTGCTGCAATCTGCTCCTCACAGTTCCCCTGTATAATATGGATGCCCCAGTCACGGCAGGCAACAGCGGTCTCTTCCGGTTCAGCGCAATAAGCCACAAGGTCCCCGGTACAGATAATCTGTGAAGGTGGAATACGATGCCTGGCTGCAATGGCCTGCATTGCTTCAAGTGCCTGAAAATTGGAGTAGGGGCCGCCGAACACAAGTATTGGCAAACGGCTATCAACATTGATATCCATAATGGCAGCTAACCCCTTAAACAGCGGAACAGTTTTATACTCTGCTGATATCATAAACACTTTTAGGGAAGCAATAGCAGGCTCTTCACATCTTTGAGAAAACTGCTCCGGTTAATCCTCACACATAAAAAACTGTTCAATCCGCTCCTTCGGCCGAAAACCGAGAGACTGGTAAATCTTCATTGCACTTGTGTCTTCTTCGGCAACAATAACCTGGGATTGCACTTCCTTGTTTGCCGCAACCCATTGGCTGATATTGTGAACAAGCGTCCCACATATTCCCATCCCGCGGTAGTCAGGATGCACGGAAACACTCTGATAACGGGCAAAACTGTCACTCCAGAAAACTCCGGCATTACCCGCATGCTGACCTTCTTTATAGGCCCCGAACCAGCAGCCTCTCCCCAGTTTGACAAGCTCCTGCCAGCGCCTCACTTGCCACTCTTTAAACTGCCTGAAACCAACAGGTTCAAAATCCTTAACCCAGCATAAATACTGTGTTTCAAAGACATCCGCCCATTCCTGATCAGTTGAAACGGGTCGGACTTCAATATCATCATTCATAAATGCATATGCAGTCAAATCACCCAGCTCATGAGAAATATTCGGTATATAACCATACCCCGCCGCCTCAAATGCATTAATTACATCTCTTTCCAGCGGCGGCGCCATGCCATCAACATCCCAGCTCAGACTGCGATGTTGATTACCTTCCACGGATTTGAAAATATCATCAAACTGCTTCGTCCATATATTTACATCAGTCAGCTTTGGTGGGTCTCGAAAAATAAGATAATTGCCCCAGTAATAATCTGGCTTTTTTGGGGTGCGTATAATAATAAAGTTTTCCTGCTCGGTTATCTCACCGGAATATTCCTCAAAAAACAGGTCCGTGCGATGGCATTGGGATTTAATTTTCATTTTATAATCTCAGCTATGAAACTGCACTGCCATACACAATAGAATATTTACATGTCACCGTAAACAATTCCCCTGTCATATAAAGGTTCTTGCGTGTATACAGGCGCTCGGATTAAACTCCCGATAAGGTTGGTCCATAAAAACAAATATAAACACACGGAGAATGTGTAATGCGCAAAGCACTTCACAAATATAATCTTTTCATTCCTTTCCTGCTTCTCACTATAATCACTCTGTTAGGCACTGGTGATGTGTATGCGCAGAAAACGCCTTCAAAAAAGCCAAAATGTTCGCCTCTCTCAATGCTGGTTTTATTCAAAAAGAACCAGTTTCCGGAATGGGATGGTATATTCTCTAAATTCAAAAAAAGCTGGCCAGCTCCGAATGAGGTCAAAAAAACTATTACAAAAGAGGGAATATCAATTTCTATTCAGGATGCGGCATTCAAAAAAGCTCCTCTTTTCTTGTCTTTATCAACATCAGATAAACCGGTTTCCAGAAAATTTATCGATGAGGCAGCCATAGGAACATGGTGGTGGCGAACCGCAAAACAGGAAGTCTCCCG
>JBOEGA010000180.1:15976-16429 GCA_050633205.1 Methyloligellaceae bacterium
TGTCCGCCCATATTGCCATGACTAAACTCACATCCATAATCCTTCAAAGCCCTGATGCATACGCTGTTCACCTGATCAGCTCCGAGATGCTTATGCCAAAAGTTCTGTTCCTGTCAGAAGCAAAAAGAATGGGCCCCGGCTACTTGCCAATGATGCTTTGGGTTAAGACCTATATGGGGGGAGCAAAAGGTAAGGATGGCAAGCCAGGGTTGATCGCAAGAACTGTTGGCATGAGAAATTTTGGCTTTATGGAAATAGAAACCAGCAATTCAAAACCCGACCATCAATATCTATTGAAAATGATTTGGGGATTGGGAAGTCTTCTGGCTCTAAAAGGACCTATCGTTGCCGATGGACATACAATTGGTCGCACCCAAAAAGAGCGCATCCTGGTTCGCCACCGCATTTCTGCTTTCGGCACAGGTAAAAAAGTTTATTCCATTGATTTCGGTA
>JBOEGA010000180.1:16461-16771 GCA_050633205.1 Methyloligellaceae bacterium
GCTCTTATCTGTATGAGTATTTCATCTGTCAGCTTCAGCACAACAGCAAGCGCTGCAGGATGCTACTATAAAGCTGTAAAAGATGGACGCGTGATCAGCGGAATACGTGGTGTCGGTCATGCAGCAAAGAAAAGCTGGGCCTGTAACAGGGCAAGACGTGAATGCAATCGCAGGTTAGACCGGGCATTTAAATCCGGACAAATACTGCCAAGAGGCGCAACTTCCCGCAATACACAATGTAAAAAGTCAGGGTAACAATATTTAGAATATATACTGTTTCTTATACGAAAGAATACACTCTCTCATAGCT
>JBOEGA010000181.1:0-4881 GCA_050633205.1 Methyloligellaceae bacterium
GTAGAAATTGGGGGTTGATCAATGATTTCTTGGAAATGCTAATCAAGTGGCTTGATAGCTTGGCATTTGCAATTGAACTGGTAGACGGGAGAGAAGTTGATTTGGAAAATCTCACCAAAAATGCCAAACAAAATAACTTTCTGGAAAAAGGTCCACCTCCCCATAAAATGGTGTACGGCGCAGCAGCAGTATACAAACTAAGAGATATTCTCGTAGACCTTAGAAGATGCGAACGAAACACCATTATTGATAGAGCCCTGGAAACAAACTCCAAGGGTCGACCAAAAGACAATCATCGCTATGCAGCTTTAAAAGACGAAGCATCCAGATATTATACTTACCTGCGAAACAGAGGTATACCATCTGAAAACGCATGCGAAATCATCAATTCAGCTCTGGCCTATTGGAGCATGCCGCAAATGTCACCTGATAGTATCCGCAAAAGATCTTATTCAGTAAAGGGCTCTTTAGGCGCATTGTTAAACATGGAGGATTTTTATGAGAAAAAAGGACGCCCCAAAGATATGACAGATGAACAAGAGTTTGGGTTATATTCTGCCTTAGCAATTCTCAGCCTTATGCATTATGCTCAAGAAGCAAAATTTGCATTGGGAATACTGGAGTAAGGAAACAAAAACGAAGATCTCTAATGTAGAAGAATTTCTTTGGCTTTTTTATTTCCCCTCATTTGATACTTCTATAGGAAACTCAATCGTCTTCATAATCTGATCAGTTTCAGAGAGAATTTTTATAATCTTCTGATAATGCATAATATCCTCAAAGGACAGTTCCCTGCCTTTCCGATCCCTCAACCATTTTTGCGCAGGCTGATAACCGCCAATATAAAAATCCCAAGAAATTTGAGGTATGTTTTCAAAATACTGTTCTGTGTTGATATAGACTTTACCGTTTTCCTCTTCAGGTAACATAACAAAGTTCGTTTTATCGACCTTATTGTCACCTACTCCCGAAAATGGATATGGTGTTTCTCCGATAATTGCACCTTCCATAAGGTGTAATCGGCGAAGCCGTGCCCCCTTTTCTGATATATCCCAGAACATATCTGATGACATTGGATAAGGAATGCGGGGGAAATCAACCTTAAGAAATTCCTTGTAGGCTTCCCGATAGTTTGGATTATGCAGAACACCATAAATATAGTCAAATATAGCTAGTTCATCCGGCTCCCCTCGATTTTCGTCCTTAGCAAGTTTGATTATTTTTTTCCAGATCTTCTCGTCAAAATTGACTCTACGGGTTTGGTCAAGTTCATCTTCTTGGGGATAGAGATAAAGCGGTGCAATACTATTATTTTCTTTTGAACTAAGGCCGTGCTTATCAAAAACTGTAGAAATAGCATACACATCAAAGAATGGCCGCTGCACTTCTATTTGCCTGTTGAAACACAACCCCACATTTTCTCCAGAAATCATATGGTGCATAATCTCATATCTTGGATAAGACAAAATCCCTTTTGATGAAGAAGTAAACGGTATAAATCTGATATCCAAGGGTCTATATACAGTATCAATTACCGTAGCATTTTTAGCGTCTTTTCTTGCCCCACTGTAAGTCCAGTCTCGGCTGTCCTTAAGATTATTATAACGTTTACGGAATTCATTCTCTTCCAATGCAGAAAAGTCATCAAGAACTTTTTCTACATCTTTCTTGTCAAAACCAACTAGCACTTGATCCCGGGCAGAAACAAACCCTGAATTATTTTTTAAGAAAAGCTCCGTAACTTGAAAGCCATCATAATATGTAGATTCTGGATCTCCAGTTTTTGGTTTAAAAGTAAAATCATCTGGACTAGGATTTGTGGCTTGGTTTGAAAATATTGAAAGCCCCTTTACAAACAAATATTCTTGCTTGCTTAGTCTGGACCCCCAAAGATCAACAAAATAAACGTCAGCTATTGCAGCATTTTCTTTTGAATTTCCAGCTTTTTTCACAGCAATAATAATTGCTACACCTTGCTGAATATCGAAAACATTCTTATCCGATGTACCATCTGGTGAAATTTCCCTTTTTTTTGCACTGCCATGTAAATCAAGTATATAAATCTTATCAAATGCTTCTAAAAGAGACTTCCTAAACTGGCGATGAATTAAACCATCCAGATAGGAGTTGTTTGTTATAAAGCCTAGAATTCCTTCTCCATTCTTTTCTATATAATGCTGTGAAAAGCGAATAAACTTAATATAATCATCAGAAAGTGGTTGGATATTGCGTTCATTGAGATCTTTTTTGTAATCGGCCATTAGCCCTTCAATCCAATCACTCTTATTTGAGCTGCTAACCGAATAAGGGGGATTGCCGATAATACACATAATCGGCATATCACGCTTAATTGTGTTCGCTTGCTTAACCTCATTTGATAACCATTGAGCAAAAGGGAGTGTTTGATTAACAGGCTCCCCCTCTTCTAAAGAATTCGTCAGAAAGACGCTCAGCCGTTTAGCTGAGCTGGTAGGGACATACCCCAACTCTGTCAGCACCATATCTAATTTCATATGACACATGGCATACGAAGCCATGAGCAACTCAAAACCATGAATACGTGGTACAAGGTCGTTTTCCACATAGGAATTCCAGGCTCCTGCAGCAATGTTCTTAACTTTTGGTGCTACTTGCTTAATCACTTCTGCAAGGAAAGTACCCGTACCCGTAGCAGGGTCAAGAATCTGGACTCGGTGAACTTCCTTTTTTTCTATGATATTTTTTCCGGACTTTAAAAATCGCTTACCGTCTTTTGTCATAGCCCGCTGGCCTGTATCAAAATCTATGGTAACTTTTGAAGTATCAGCCAGCCCCATTGGCAACCCAAATTCAGTTTGTAAAACTTCATCCACTGCTCGGACTATAAAATTCACAACAGCTTCAGGTGTATACCAAACACCTCTAGCTTTACGCTTTTTGGGATTGTATTCAGACAGGAAGGTTTCATAGAAATGAATGAATGGATCATTGCGTTGTGTAAACTTTCCAAAGTCCCTGAATAGAGCACCTAAATCTGTAGCCTGAAAAATATCTGCAAGTTCATCAATTGTACGCTTTATCCGATGATCCAATGTTGGCCCTGCGATATAGGAAAACAGGTTTTTCAGAAAAGGATTCGATTTTGGCAAAAGTTCCAATGCTTCTTGACGAGAAAAGTCCTCAAGAGTGTCATCATGCAACCTTGCTGCAAACATCCCATAGGCAATTGTTTCTGCATAAATATCAGAGAACTCCTCAACAGACAGGTCATGTATGAGCTGCTCTTTAAAAGCTCTGTACTGAGTATAAAGTTCAGTCTCTTCAGCATCATCTTCCTTGAGTGAGTTATGCAAAATATCTTTAATCAAAATCGCCTTGGCTGCCATCATTTCAGCCAGTTTACGAGAAGAACTGATAGTTTGCAGTCGCTCTGCAATAAAGTCCTTCAACTGATTTTCAAGTACTTCGAATTGATCTGTCTTTGGCTGAATTCCCATTAAAAAATCTGCAATGGAAATTTCTCTGACAAGCTCTCCGTTTTTATAGAATCTGAAGTCGAGGCAGTTAGTGTAAATCAGATTAGGAAACGCCTTACTATATCGCTCAAATTGCCCCTTATTCGGGTCTTTCATAGACTTGGGAGTGATATCCAGACCAATATCTTTTGCCTCACACCAACCGACAGTAATCTCACCACGATTGATAACAAAGTCAGGACGACCAACTTTCACAGCTTTTGCTTCATTGATTGCTATAATATCTCTATCAAGCTGCGTAAATAGCAATTCAAGTGCGGAGCGATAGGAGTGTTCCGTCGCTTCACCTGTCTTATAGATTTCCTGAACTTTCGATAAATATTCATCAATAATGGAGGAAGCCAATTTAATAACCCTAAAACATTCTAAGTAATTGATTCATTGCATACTGGCTTGTTCAGGCAATGTTTTCAATGCTTGTTTACAGAATCCACAGCAGGGAAGCTGCTGGCAGTTATCGGCAACTCAACCTTTAAGAAGAAAACAACTCTGTCAAACTCCCAGCGCTCAACAAGTCACTTTTATTGCAATATCTCGGCCCCTGGATTAATGGGGCCGCACTATCCCCATGATCAATCGGATGTTCTATAGCAATTGGCTTTCCATCAAAATTAATCTGCCATTTTCCTTCAACGTCTGGTACAGGGACAATCTCTAATATTTTGGCATAATGAGTAACTTGTCTTTCTGGCTTGGTTTTATACAGGGCAAACCATTTGATAACCTTACGTTTAGCTTCCGCGATCGATAAAGAGCGCCAACAGTTTCCACCAAAGAAAACTTCCTCAATTGCATTAGGATGAAGATCCTCATTGACTGCAGCAATAATGCAATCGATATGTTCCTTTTCCAACTGCTGTGTTTCCGCTTTTAGCGTTTCTTTACGATCCAAATCGCCTAAGGCATAATCATCATCTATACCAATTTCCTGAGGATTAAACGGAATAAGAGCCTTGGCAACTGCGTCTGGAGTAACACGAAAGAATTCACGCGCTTTGTTCACTCGTGAGTCTTGGTATATTTCGTGTAACCATTCTTCAACATAAGTTTCATCATCAACGACAAATGCGTATGAACACTCAAAAGGAAACGGAACATTAGTCCCGGAGAGATTACGCATTCGAGCCTTGAGCTGATCAATTCCACATTTGCCAATCTTCACCATATTCGGAATCGCAATATTTGAAGCGACGTAAATAATCCCAGCCATAAATAAAATCCATTCAATGAAATTTGGATAGTCAAAACTAACTTTTGTGATTGCTATATGATTGCTAGAGAAAAATACTACCATTGCTAGAAGCAGCTAACCCGTTGATTTTTCTGGCGCACCCGAGAGGATTTGAACCTCTGACCTCTGCCTTCG
>JBOEGA010000182.1:0-11526 GCA_050633205.1 Methyloligellaceae bacterium
AGCCGATACATCAGCCATAATGGCAGAGAGTATTTCCACACCACAGCAAAAGATTATCAGATCAACCATGTCCGGGCTTGAGGAAATTCTGAATAATGATACCGGAACCGGACCTGTTACTATTATTTTCGGGCCTTTGCTGGATTTGTAACAATCTTCCCTCTCCCTATCTGATTGACATACAAGAAGGTGAAGCTGTATGCTTCACGCGTAAGGACTGGTGTTCGTATTGAATTCATTTTCAGAACTTAAACGGGAACGGGAAACCATGCTAATAATTGTGGATAGCCCCGGCCGCCCCCGCGACTGTAAGCAATGAGTGTCTCTGAAAAATACCACTGGATTTGTACCGGGAAGGTGTCAGAGAATACACAATGACTTGTGAGCCAGGAGACCGACCATCCTTAAATCATAAACCAGGGTCCTGACCCTCATTATTGTCGGGTGTGACAATTAGGAAAGTTAAATATGCATATTGAACCGGGAATCGTAGATGGTGCGAAAATCGCACTGAGTTACACAACCGCCTTGGGTGCTGGCGCCTATGCCATCAAACTGGCAATAGATGCATTTGCCAAAAAAGGTTTTGCTCCACTCCTTATAGGAACAGCCATTTGTACCCTTTTGGTATTTTGCTTCTTTGAAGTCTTGCCGCACTACCCTATAGGTGTTTCTGAAGTTCACTTTATTTTGGGCGCGACCCTGTTTTTAATATTTGGTGCAGCTCCTGCAGCATTTGGACTGGCTCTGGGACTATTGCTTCAGGGCTCTTTGTTTGCGCCGGCTGATCTTCCACAGTACGGCATTAATGTTACGACCCTTCTTGTTCCTCTGTTTCTGGTGAACTCTATCGCTTCCAGATACATTGATACTAATACTGCATATGTAGACTTGCGTTACCGCGATACACTTGCACTTTCAGCAGCATATCAGGGCGGTGTCATTGCCTGGGTTGCTTTCTGGGCATTTTACGGATCAGGTTTGACCGTAGAAACATGGAATGCAGTGAGCGTCTTTGGTGCAGCTTATATGGTTGTTATCCTTGTGGAACCTGTCGCTGATATAGCAATACTGGCAGCGGCTAAGTCCCTGAAACAGTTTAAAGAAACATCTGTATTTGAACCTCGCCTGTATAACGCAGGCTGATTTTTCAAAGACAGATTAGCGGGAAGGCGGCTGTTTAAATATATGCCGGCTTCTCATTTGATTGCAGGTTTATTGTGCTTCATTCTTCCGAATGCACCTTGCGACAGACTAAGTCAACCAGAGGTTCAATTCCATCGCAGAACTATTTCTAATCGGTATGGGTACTGGTAACCCTGAGCATCTGACTCTGGAAGCTGTCAGATATTTAAATCAGGCAGATTTGATACTGATCCCGGTTAAGGGTGAAGATAAATCCAGACTGGCCGAAATCCGGCGACAGATTTGTTTTGAGCTGGTTGACAATGCAGATAGCAAAATTGTCGAAATTGACCTGCCTGTCAGAGATAAAAACATACCTGACTATAAAGAACGTGTTGATAAATGGCATGATGAGATTGCGGATATCTGGTTAAACGCAATTTCCCGGAAACCCGATGCTGAAAAAATTGCTCTGCTTGTTTGGGGCGATCCATCATTATATGACAGCACCATAAGAATTGCTGAAAGAGCCAGAGCAAAACTGGATCTCAACATACATGTCATAGCAGGTATCACCTCCATTCAGGCCCTGACCGCAGCACATAAAATTACACTGAACGAAGTTGCAGAACCATTTATAGTTACAACAGGGCGGCAACTTCGCGATACAGGGTGGTCAGATCAGATTAATACAGTAATTGTCATGCTTGATGGAGACTGCTCTTTTGAAGGTCTTCTGGGAGAAGAGTTACACATCTGGTGGGGCGCTTATCTGGGAATGAAGGAAGAGATTATTATCAACGGTCCTCTTGATGAAGTCTGTAAAAATATCAAGGATCAGCGTGAAAATGCCCGCAGCAGATATGGCTGGATAATGGATACTTATATGCTCCGTAAAACCTCAATATGATCATTGTTACAAACGAAACATTCTGCGGATAATCCATATAGAAGATTTCAGAGAAATTCAGACCTGGTACTTGCAATGACCCAGTATTTTAACGAAGAAGATGCCTGTAAACTTGAAGAGATCCTGCGCAACAGGCGGGATGTTCGGGGCAACAACTTTTCTGACGAACCAGTCTCTGAAGAGGAAGTTCATCGTATTCTGGATGCAGCCCTCACTGCCCCATCAGTAGGATACTCACAACCCTGGAAGTTTGTCGTTATTCGGGATATTGATACCAGAAAGCAAATACAAAAAAGTTTTCTGGCTGAAAATGATAAAGCCAGAGATCTGTTCAAAGATGCAAAGGCAGAAAAATACAGTAAACTGAAACTTGAAGGTATCGTTGAAGCACCTGTCAATATAGCAGTTTTCTATATCCCCTCTGATGAGCCTGTATTAGGCCAGACCACCATGAAACAAATGGGAGAATACAGCGTTGTTTGCGCAATCCAGAATATGTGGTTGATGGCACGGGCTATGAACATAGGAGTGGGCTGGGTCAGTATTCTGGATCCGGATAAAGTTGCAGACATTTTGGATGCACCCAAAAATCATCGTTTAATAGGATATCTGTGCCTGGGCAGGGTCAAAGAATTTTTACCAGAACCGGAACTGGAAACTCTCAAATGGAACCGGCGTTTGAACAAAAGTACAGTTTTGTTTTATGAAAAATTTAAACCGTAACTTTCTTATATATTTTGCTTCTTATTCTTTGATATCAGGTTTCAGGCACTCCCCTCCCTAAAATTTCTGATAAATCGATAGCGACAGATACGGACTCATATCCTCATCATTACTCGCACTTATTCCACCTGACAGGGTCACATCTCCGAAGTCTGTTTTCATCCGGCCGAGGGCTCCGAAGCGGGTGGCAGAGTAATTTTCGTTGCCGAAAACGGCACCTTCGAGACCGAGCGTGAATCGGCGTGAATATTCGGTGAATAGACGCGACTGGAACCAGTAATCGGCGTGATTTGACGTATAGCTGACGTGGCTTGAAAATGAGGTTTTGTTTCCCAGATCCTTCCAGGTTTCTAGCTGAATCTTCAGATTAGCGGCTGTTCCCTGAACAGGATTTTCGGGGTCGTCAGGTGTGACTGAATGGTTGTTATACTGCACTCCGATATAGGCTTTTGTTATCCAGTCATATTTTTTGAAGGAATAGCCCGCGAGGAGATCTATAGTTGTAGTGCGGCCGGTAAACATCTGGGAAGTTGTTGCCATACCATCATTTTTCGTTCCGTCATAATGGTATTGTCCTGCCCCGATATTGAGTTTTATGCGCAATCCGGGCTCAGTAATCAGACCCATCGGGGCAATAGATATCCCCCCATATGCCGAGTAGCTGTATTCTGAAATATCGACACCGGATGTATAGTCCACGCGTCCTTTCAGTATTTCCGGGTCAAATGAACTGGCTTTATCAGGTGTAAGCATAATCAATATTGCCAGAAATATCGAAAAACACGGATAAAAACTACGCACGGATACTCTATACTATGTTAACTGGATAACTATATTTGGAATAATATTTTTCAGCATACGTATCAACGGCTTTAAATATCTTATCACCGTTCAATAATTTTTATTATAATATAGGAATTCCTCACTTTATGGACATTCAGGTGATATAAATCAAAGAAAACACACTATATAATGTATATGAACAATAGGAAGCATTCGCCCGACAAAGAGTATTTTTTACCATGAATAATAACAGCCTCATTGATCCATTTGGCCGCCCGGTCTCTTACCTTCGCGTATCAGTTACAGACAGGTGTGATCTGCGCTGTGTATATTGTATGGCCGAGAATATGACGTTCCTGCCAAGGAAAGACCTGCTTACACTGGAGGAGCTGGAAAGGCTTTGCGAAACCTTCATGGAAAAAGGCGTGCGCAAAATCCGCCTGACAGGCGGCGAACCTCTTGTCCGCAAGAATATTATGAGCCTGATTGAAAATCTTGGCAAACATATCGGCAATGACCTTGAAGAACTGACAATCACAACCAACGGTACCCAGCTTAAACGCTTCTCTGATGATCTTTACAGGCATGGCGTTCGCCGTATCAATGTATCTCTGGATACGCGCAACCCGGAAAAGTTTGCAAAACTTACCCGCTGGGGAGATGTGCAGGTTGTGCTTGATGGTATTGAAGCAGCGCAAAAATCCGGCCTGAAAGTCAAGATCAATATGGTTGCTCTGAAAGATTCCAACGAGTACGAGATAGAGGATATGCTCGAATGGTGTCATGACAAGGGAATGGACCTGACACTTATTGAGACCATGCCTATGGGTGACATCAGTGAGGACAGGGTTGATCAGTATCTGCCGCTTTCGACTGTACGCGAAAGGCTGGAGCAGAAATGGACACTGTCAGATAATCCCTACAAGACCGGCGGTCCTGCCCGCTATGTGGATATAAAGGAAACTGGTGGACGTCTGGGCTTTATCACGCCGATGTCGCACAATTTCTGTGAAAGCTGCAACAGAGTCCGCCTGACCTGCACAGGTACACTCTATATGTGCCTTGGCCAGGATGATGCGGCTGACCTGCGGGCACCACTCAGGGCCAGTGAATCCAACGAGCTGTTGTCAGCAGCCATTGATGAAGCCATCGGCAGAAAACCGAAGGGCCATGATTTCATTATAGACCGGGAAACGAAAGCTCCTGCCGTCTCCAGGCATATGAGTGTTACAGGGGGATAAGTTTTTTCCCCTGAACTTATTCCACAAAAAAAATCGGATTTTGCCATAAAAATTGTATGGCAGAATTCCTTACTTTTCTGCCGATTACGAAGGCTCTCAAAACTAACTGTGAATAAGATCTGTTTTAGAGGAGCTACTATCACTGCCCTCTGCATGTGGACAGGCCGGATTATTCAGGAATCAGTTAGAATTAGTGATCGACACAAAGCCGCCAAATTCCGCCAAAAAAAGCGTAACTCACAATTTCATCCCACTATATCCACAGCTTGTTCGACAGGTTATTCACCTTCAATACACAATATGTAGTGATGTATTTATGCAAAACACTACTGCTTGATGATTGGAAACGAATCACGCTATGGTCGTTTTAGTCAGAAACAAGGCATCTGAACGGCAGCCTCGTTCTGCAAAAGCGGGTATACGCAAAGCTTAGATATGTTGCCAGCTACTCTGGTTTCATCTGTAAGCTTTGTTCGAATTTATGAAAGCATCACAACAATGACCACATAACTGGTCAGATCGGTAAATGCGTCTTCTCACTTCAAGGACATATACAGTGAGAGCGGGAGACGTTTCACAAAATTTAATTCTAAACAACGCAGACGCACATACGCCTGCGGCATGCATCTGTGCGCGATATTTTTGGGGGTTATTATGCAAATTAAACGGCGCTTTACTGAAAAAGGCAAATCACCATACGACAAAATCAAATTTCGCAAAGCGACCAGTGAAATACGTAACCCTGACGGCTCTGTAGTATTTTCGCTGAAAGATTTTGATGTTCCTGAACAGTGGAGCCAGGTTGCTGCGGATATTATCGCCCAGAAATATTTCCGTAAGGCCGGTGTCCCTGCAAAGCTGCGTAAATTCGAGGAAAACGCTGTCCCTTCATGGCTATGGCGCTCTATCCCGGATAAACAGGCCCTGAAAAAAATCCCCAAAGATAAGCGGTATTCAAGCGAGACAGATGCCACACAGGTATTTGACAGGCTGGCCGGAACCTGGACTTACTGGGGCTGGAAAGGTGGTTATTTCACCTCTGAGGACGATGCACGGGCCTATTACGATGAAATGCGTTATATGCTTGCCATGCAGATGGCAGCCCCTAACAGCCCTCAGTGGTTTAATACAGGCCTGCACTGGGCCTACGGCATCGATGGACCGGGTCAGGGCCATTATTACGTAGATTATGAGAATGGCCAGCTTACAAAGTCTGCAACGGCTTATGAGCACCCTCAGCCTCATGCCTGCTTTATTCAGTCAGTTGATGATGACCTGGTGAATGAGAACGGAATTATGGACCTATGGGTTCGCGAAGCCCGCCTCTTTAAATACGGTTCGGGTACAGGCACCAACTTCTCGGATGTCCGTGCTGCCGGCGAACCTCTGTCAGGTGGCGGCAAGTCATCAGGCCTTATGAGCTTCCTTAAAATTGGCGACCGGGCTGCTGGCGCAATCAAATCCGGCGGTACAACACGCCGTGCTGCAAAAATGGTTGTGATTGACATCGACCACCCTGATATTGAGGAATTTATCAACTGGAAGGTCGCTGAAGAGCAAAAGGTTGCTGCTCTGGTCACTGGCTCAAAAATCTGCTCCGAGCGCCTCAGTGCTATTATGAAGGCCTGTGTGAACTGCGAAGGCTCTGGAGATGACTGCTTTGATCCAAATAAAAACCCGGCTCTAAAGCGTGAAATCCGTGCTGCTCGCAAACTGAAGGTCTCAGACAACTATATTCAGCGCGTTATTCAGTTCGCCCGTCAGGGTTACAAGGATATTGAATTCCCTGTATATGATACTGACTGGGATTCAGAAGCCTATCGTACAGTTTCCGGCCAGAACTCAAATAACTCAGTGAGAGTGACAGATGATTTCTTCGCTGCTGTCGAAGAAGACAGAGACTGGACACTGAAAAGCCGCTCCTCACATAAAACATTAAAAACTATAAAAGCCAAAGATCTGTGGGAACAGGTTGGTCACGCAGCCTGGGCATGTGCCGATCCGGGTATCCAGTTCCATACAACAATTAATGACTGGCACACCTGCCCTCAGTCAGGGCCAATCCGGGCATCGAATCCGTGCTCGGAGTATATGTTCCTTGATGATACGGCCTGCAACCTAGCTTCCATGAACCTTATGGCTTACCGCGATAAGAATGGCGAGTTTGATATCAAGTCTCTGGAACATGCTTCACGTCTGTGGACTATTGCCCTTGAAATTTCAGTTCTTATGGCGCAATTCCCTTCCAGACAGATTGCAGAACTTTCCTACCGCTACAGAACTCTTGGGCTGGGTTTTGCCAATATTGGCGGCCTGCTGATGTCTATGGGTATTTCATATGACTCAAAAGAAGGCCGTTCCCTGTGTGGTGCGATTTCAGCGATCATGACAGGTGTCTCCTACGCAACCTCCGCTGAAATGGCTAAAGAACTTGGTGCATTTAACGGATATGAAGACAATTCCGAAGATATGCTTCGGGTTATCCGCAATCACAGACGTGCAGCTCATGGTCAACGTAATGGCTATGAAAAACTGTCTACAGCTCCTGTCCCGCTGGATCATGAATCCTGCCCTCGTCAGGACTTTATCGAACGTGCCTGTAAAGCATGGGATAAAGCCCTGAGCCTTGGTGAAGAGCATGGCTACCGTAATGCGCAGGCAACTGTTGTTGCTCCAACTGGCACGATCGGCCTTGTTATGGACTGCGATACAACAGGCATTGAGCCGGATTTTGCTCTTGTTAAGTTCAAGAAGCTAGCCGGTGGCGGTTACTTTAAAATCATCAATCAGACCGTTCCTGAAGCACTTGAAAAGCTGGGATATTCTGAAGATGAGATAAAAGCTATTATCCGCTATGCAGTGGGAACCGGCACGCTGGTTAATGCGCCGGGCGTAAACCATGAAACACTGAAAGCAAAAGGCTTTACTCACGAAAAAATCAAAATCATTGAGGATTCTCTGGCAGGCGCGTTTGATATTAAATTCACATTTAATAAATGGAGCCTGGGCGAAGACTTCTGCAAGGATGTTCTGGGGCTGGACGACGAAACGCTCAATAACCCCGAGATGGATGTATTAACAGCAATAGGCTTCTCCAGAAAAGAAATTGAGCTGGCAAATGAATATTGCTGTGGTTCAATGACACTCGAAGGGGCTCCAGCACTTAAAGACGAGCATTTGTCAGTATTTGATTGCGCAAACCCTTGTGGGCGCAAAGGCAAGAGATTCCTTTCAGTTGAGAGCCACATTCGTATGATGGCAGCTTCTCAACCGTTTATCTCCGGTGCCATTTCAAAAACCATCAATATGCCAAATGATGCCACTGTTGAAGATTGCATGTCATCCTACCAGCTTTCCTGGAAACTGGCACTGAAGGCCAATGCTCTTTACAGAGATGGTTCAAAGCTGTCACAGCCTCTTAACTCGCAGGTTCTGGGTGATGATGAGGATGATCAGGAAGATGTTATAGACCAGATACATGCCAATAAAGCCAGTGGTGCACGTGCAGAAGTTATCGCAGAACGGATAGTTGAGCGGATAATTGAACGTGAGCGCCTGATTGCGGAACGTGAAAAACTTCCATATCGCAGGAAGGGCTACACTCAGAAAGCAAGTGTTGGCGGTCATAAAGTGTATCTTCGTACAGGTGAATATGAAGATGGGCGTCTTGGAGAGATCTTTATCGATATGCACAAGGAAGGTGCGGCTTTCCGGTCATTGATGAACAACTTCGCGATTGCTATTTCACTTGGCCTGCAATACGGCGTTCCGCTTGAAGAGTATGTGGATGCCTTTACATTCACACGCTTTGAGCCAGCCGGTATGGTTCGGGGTAATGATACGATCCGCAATGCTACATCTATTCTGGACTATGTATTCCGGGAACTGGCTGTTTCTTACCTCAGCCGCAACGATCTGGCCCATGTTGATCCTTCTGAAATTGGCAATACAGTGGTCGGGTCAGGGGATGACGATACAGATACTGCACCCGCTATTGAAGCGGATCGCTATATGAGTAAAGGCTTTATGCGCGGTACCCTGAACTCAAAAGTCATGATGGTCAGTGGAAATGATGCGAGCTTTGCAACTCCTGCAAATGATAAGGGCCAGTCCAATGCAGCTACGGCCTCAGCCGCAATGACGATGATGTCTGGTTCAGTAGCCTATGACATTTCCAAAGAACCTGATGAAGGGGTTACAGCACTTGGCGATCCGGACAAAACCAGCCTGATTGCGGAGGCTCGCATCAAGGGCTATGAGGGTGAAGCATGCTCTGACTGTGGAAACTTCACACTGGTCAGAAATGGCACCTGCCTGAAATGCGATACCTGCGGATCAACCAGCGGTTGCTCTTAAGATTAAGTTAGGGACCTTTGTTGTAATACAGTTTTAGGTCTCCACTTTTAATCACGAATCATGATAAGAGGAGTGTTCGATCAGGACATTCCTCTTTGCAGTTCAAAGGAAGCAACATGCAAGATAGTGAACAACTTCAATCGGTTGTATATTTCTTAAGCGATCATCTTTGCTCTGCAATAGATATTGGCGAAGAAATTTTTAACCTGAGATATGCTTCCCAGGAAATGACTTCTGCTTTAACGACAGAAGATATTCTTGATCGTCTTGATGAATTTCATCAGTTTCTGGATGAAATCCGTACCCATGAATATATGTTTCTGAGCAAGATCAATCAGGTCCGTCACTGGTGTATTCACCTGAGGCATCTGGATCTTGAGTTCAGACCTGTTATTGATCTCTTTAATGCTGCGACCAAGTCTGTCGCCGATATCGAGGCTGTTCTGGGTATGAATGAACAGAGCATTTTTGACGGTGAACATACCCACCAGCATTTGATTGATTCACGTCAGCTGCTTACAGAACCCAAGCAGGCCAGTAAGGGTCATCCTAAACGTATTTCCGTAGATGAAAACTTCCTGTTGGGCGGCAAAGCACCTCTGGTTGAGCTTCTTGATGCCTGTAATGGTTTTCTGGATAGCCTTGATATCCGCTTTGATGTCGTCGAAGAGGTTGATGAGGCCACTGAAGATACTCAAGTTACTCATATTGCAGATACGGATGAAATTCTGCAGGTTGAAGCCAAATCCGGTTAAGAGATCTGTTACTTCCCGATTTCAGTTTTTGTACTGCAAAAGTTATTTTGCAGTACTTAGTCTGCTTTGTTTACCCTGATCCAGGGCAATATGCTTTTCGTCCCATAATCTTATAAAAATCACCAATGTTATAAGACTTAACAGGCTCACACCGGCCATAGGCAGATAAGCGCCTCCAGACAATAAATCATATAATGGACCAGAGGCCAGCATAGCCAGTCCCATTATAAATCCCATTGATAAGGCCGCATATAGGCCCTGTGCCGTCGCAGAATATCTCTCGGGAACCAGATTTCCAATAAGAATTATAGCTCCAAGATGGCCCGCACCAAAAGTCAGGCCGTGTAGTACCTGCAGGGGAAACAGCACAGCCATAGATGGATCAAAGGCCATAATAGTCCACCTGATCACCCCTGCCCCCGCTCCCAGCAATAGCAGATTAGCCGCCCCGACAATACCGACAACTCTGCTGGAAAAAGCAAACAAAACAGTTTCAGCAATAACGCCAATTGCCCACAACACTCCGATTACGCCTTCGGATATTCCCTGAGCTTTCCAGTGAATACTCCCAAATCCGTAAAGAACTGCATGTGATGCCTGAATAGTGCTTGCCCCGATTAAAAAGAACAGAAAGACAGGAGACCGGCATATTTCGAACAGATGTTTTACCTGCACAGGTTCCGCAGAAGACTGTTCACCATTTCCGTTTCCTGGCGATACTGAAGACAATGTATAGGACGCACATAACACCGTCAGGGCAGCTATGGCAAACAACCACAACGCAGAAGAGGGGCCATATTTTGCAAGAATAATCCCGCCAAAAGAACTGGCACATATAAAGGTCAGCGATCCCCACAACCGCATTCTGCCATAATCCAGACCTTCATTACGCACGCCCTTCATGGCAATTGCTTCTGCCAGTGGCATGACAGATGTCCAGAAAATTGAGAATATTGCGGAGATAATCAAAATCTGAAGAAAGCCATTGGCAACAAACAGCAGGGAAAGCGAAAACAGAGTTCCCCAGGCTAAAAACTGTATTGTCCTGACATGATTTCCCGACCGGTCCGAGATAAAAGAGATAATGGGGGTAAATATGACCCGCATAAATAACGGTGTTGCCAGTATAATAGAAATTTCCAGAGAATTAAGTTTTATTGATTCCAGCCATACTGAAAAAAATGGCATAAAAAAACCGACATGAATAAATATCGCCCCATAAAATATCGACAAAACCAGCATAAATTTATTCATGAATATTGTTCCGGTGCCATAAGACAAACGCATCAATCAAGTATAATTGAATTTTTACTTGGAAATACTTGTTTTATTCCCCAAAAAGGGGTGCGAATCATGTTTTTATCTATTAATTAACTTTTGGGGCACTCTCATCCAAGTCTGTATGAGCGCTACTGCAGGTTTTCGCATATCTGACACAGCAGGTAAATGCTGCAGATAACTGGAGACAGGCAAGATAACGTTCTTCAGAGAAGTGGGTGAAGCAAATTCTGGCAACTTACGAGTAGATCATCCATAGGCAAATGAACAAGTCTGGACCTCCAACACGTCTCGCTCCTTCAGAGTATGAGGCTATAGAACAAGCGATGATGGAAACCGAGCGTGGCCGCTGGTT
>JBOEGA010000183.1:0-7084 GCA_050633205.1 Methyloligellaceae bacterium
ACGGCTTCTTTATTACTTAATTCTGCATGTTCCAGTACAGCAGGATCTATATGAATATCTTCATTTGGCGGAGAATATTCAGGCCCGAGGACTTCAATTACTGTCGGGTTTCCTGAAGCCTGATTTGGTGATTTGACCCAACCTTCTACTATTACGCCCTGTTCACTGTATTTTTTATCTTTCAGTAACAAGTCGTGGAATGACTTCAGATTATAATGCGGAACTGAAGCATTGAGATGATGTGGAAGGTGGTAATCCATTCCAAACGGGAATATTGCGTATCTTAGAAGTGGATTTACGAGAAAAATACGTGTGTTTGTATAACGTCCCCTGTCCGCATTGCCATGCTGGAGCCACTCTCTTAAAATCATAAATACTGGGAATGTTGTAAATAATGGCAATATCCAGAGCAGCAGGAAGTAATTCCATGCCGGGGCACCAGTTAAGAATTCAGTCAGAGAAATGGCACCATAAAGCAATCCTAAAAATGTGAAGCGGCTAATAGCTGTTATTCTGTGTGAAATAACAGGTTTAATCACGCTTTGGGGGAAATCATCTTCTGGGATGTTGAGGTAATAAACTGTGAGCCCTACCCATGCCGCTACCTGAATCAGTAATACAGGCAACCACAACTCCATGAATACCAGTGGTACTGTTATCACAGGAACAAGCACTGCAAATGCGATTCCGCAACGGACAGCAAGTCTATTAACTGTTTTATCCTGATCATAATAGGGGTTAGAGTCCATGCCAATTGCGCTATATTTTGCGCGGGCAATAATATAACTGACCAGATTTGGGAGCCATAGCAGTTTTAGAGCTCCCCAAAGCAATTCCATATGTGTCAGAGGAAAATCCAGCCAGTGGCCACTATCGACCGCCTGATCAAAATTAGGGTCGCGTTCAGGATCATTAACAAACTGGTGGTGCGCAAGATGGTGCAGGCGGAAGGCATAGGTTGTCGTATATATAGGAAATGCACCAAACCAATCAGAGGCAAGTTCGCTGGTTTTTCTATCAGAAAAAAGCGTATAATGTGTGCCTTCGTGTGTGATGCCACCGAGCTGATGCTGTGAGGCACCGATAATTGTTATTGCGATCACTGTTATTGGTATCAGCCACCAAATGCTTAAGTTATCATTGAAAAACCAGGAGTAAGCTATAACAGTAGCAGTTATAGTCACTATGGTAATTATATAAACCTGAGCAATATAGAAAATGTTGGTTATATTATCTCTGGTTTTTAAAACCTGCATCTCATCCCGGTTAATACGCGCCGGTTTTGAGTTGAGTTGATCTTTCTGATCAATAGTTATCTGACCTGTAGACATGTATACTCCTGGTCACTATCTGCGGTCGCCTTACGACACAACTAATGTGATCCAGAATTACGGGCTGTCTGTTCAGAGCCTTCATATTACCTCAGCGATATTGTCGAGGTTTGTAATTCAGGATCAAGGAATTTGTTCTTCGCAAACCAATCTCATCTTTAACTGGTGAAATCGGAATATTATTAGTCGGCATCTGCCAGTGCAGTTTGCGAAATGTATTTAACTTTGGCCGATATGTTCTTGATATTTCTTTGCATAAAAACTACAAAGTTACTGCATTTGTTATATCGTTTCCGGCCTATAAAATCTGTAAGAAGCTTCTCCCCTTCGTGCTTATAGTTGACTTCATGTTGGTAACTATAAGAAAACACTTAGACTTTGGTGACAGAGAAAGTATTCTTCCTAATGAAATCAAGGTCTTATGATAAATATGGTTATTTTTAAATGTATCTCTGTGATCTTTAAGATACAGTAAATCATTCTCAAAAATAGTATTTTTTCTTGTATTATTTTCTTTATTTATGTTTTTATGGAATTATTTATTGCAAAACTCATTGTTTGTTGTCTGTAGTTACTTAGCCAGAAAATAATGGGCCAGATACTGGTTTCTGGTTTTTATCAAATTTGGAAATGGAAGATATCTATGATTAGTTTTGAGGAGTTTCTGAAAGTTGATATTCGGGCAGGGACAATAGAGAGAGTTGAGGAGTTTCCCGAGGCGCGTAAGCCTGCGTATAAATTATGGATCAACCTTGGCGAAGAAATTGGTGTGAAAAAATCTTCTGCACAGATTACCGAGAATTATTCTCCTGATGAACTGATTAATATGCGTGTCATGGCTGTCGTCAATTTTCCACCCCGTCAGATTGGTCCATTTATGTCGGAGGTTCTGGTATTGGGATTTTCGGATGAAAACGGAGCAATCGTTCTTTCTATTCCTGAAAAAAATGTGCCTAATGGGGCTCATCTGCACTAATTTATACTGATCTTTCCTTATGATTGTTTTGCTTGTTCAAAATTGTTGTTACTGTTGAACCGAGGGGAGCCTGGCTCCTTATAAAAATAATAAAGGAGGAAAGCAGTTTCCATGCGCATCTTGTTTAGAGGGGCAGTGGCATTATTGATGCTGATGACGGCAGCGTGGAGTTTTTCAGAATTTTTTCCAGGTGTAACTTCCAAAATGATTATTATGGTTGTGCGTGCATCTGAAGGGCTGGAAGCTAAAACAGTCAAAACAGAGTTTGGCGATGTCCATTATCTTGAAGGCGGTCAAGGGCCAGTGATCGTATTTGTTCATGGTATGTATGGCAGTAAAGATAACTGGTTACGTATTGTCAGGTATCTGAAAGATTCCTATCGAGTAATTATAGTTGATGTACCAGGTTACGGGGATAACTCTGTCCTTAGCATAGGTGGGTATGGTCTTGAGCAACAGGTTAAACGACTGAGTTCCATCATTAATGCACTGAAGTTAGGGCAATTTCACCTTGCCGGTAATGCATTAGGTGCCCAGCTTGCTGCAATGATATCTGTTCGTAACCCAGATAATGTAAGTAGCCTTGCATTTATTGGAGGGGCTGTTGGTGTTCGCTATGCCCTGCCGGGGGAGCCGGAAAAAGTTTTAACTGAGGTTAAGTCTTACCTGCTTGTGCAGAAAAGGCAGGATTTCCATCGCAGGGTGAATATACTGTTTCCTGCTGGAAAGCCTAAGCTGTACAGGCCAATATTACGGGCTGAAGAAGAAAAAGCAGTCTCCTCTCTCAGGCTGAATATACGAATATGGAAAGAGACAGTTGATTCTATCGGCAAGGTTTCGCCTTTAATTGATCTGGCGCCAATGATTAGTCAAAGGGCGCTGGTGCTGTGGTGTGTTGAAGACAAGGTTTATGATATTGCAGGTGCGGAATTGCTGGCCGGAGCTCTCAGCAGAGGTGTGCTGGTGAAATTATCCGGCTGCGGCACTGTTCCTATGATTGATAAACCAGAGGAAACAGGCCGTGCTCTTAGACGTTTTCTGGATTCTTCAGATAATGGCTGATTAGCAAGACAGCTCTATGGCCATTTCACTTCCGGTGGCATGGATGAGAGGATGGACTCAATATTGCCGCCGGTTTTTAGTCCAAACATTGTACCCCGATCATACAGAAGGTTGAATTCTACATAGCGGCCGCGTCTGACGAGTTGTTCTTCACGTTCTTCATCAGTCCAGGGTGTTTCCATATTTCTTGCTACAAGCTTCGGGTAAATTCCTAAAAATGCTTCTCCGACATCTTTTGTAAAAGCAAGGTCTTTATTCCAGTCACCAGAGCTCAGGTTATCGTAGAATATTCCTCCGACACCACGCATTTCCTTGCGGTGGGGCAGGTAGAAATATTCATCACACCATTTTTTGTAATATTCATAGTCGATATGGTCGTGTTTATCGCAGGCTGCTTTCATTGCGTCATGGAAGTCTGTGGTATCCGGGTCTTCCTGATTTCTTCTTGCATTGAGGACTGGTGTCAGGTCTGCGCCTCCGCCGAACCAGTTTTTTGCAGCGGTGATGATATAGCGGGTGTTCATATGTACTGCAGGGATATGGGGGTTGTGCATATGTGCAATCAGAGAAACTCCGCTTGCCCAGAACTCTGGTGAGTCTGATGAGCCCTGTACCTGTTTTCTAAATTCCGGTGAGAACTCTCCATGCACGACCGAAGTGTGGACACCGACTTTTTCGAAGACACGGCCTTTCATCATGGACATGACGCCGCCGCCGCCTTCCATGCCTGTGAACTCTTCACGGTCCCATGGTGTTCTGACGAAGCGTCCCGGTTCCCTGTCTGAAAGTGGTCCCTGTATACTGTCTTCCAGTTTTTCAAAGGCATCACAAATTCTGTCTCGCAGTCCCTCAAACCACTGTCTTGCAATCTCTTTGCGATTCTCTAATTCTGGTGTGTCGCCGCTCATTTTTTATATGCCCATATATGTTATTTTGAAAAAAAATCAGAAGAGGGTCTACGGTTATGTGGTAAAAATAACCGTCGGATATTCTTGAATAATAGCGTACTGATTAGCACAGACAAAGGTTGGTCTTCAATATTTTGTTAGTTTATCCCTGTTGACTTTTTGCCGCTTTTGAGGTCATACGTAACTCGTTTGGGCTGATGTGCCTGATCCAACCTAATCCCCAGGAGGATAAATATATGCATCTGATGATTATTCCAGTCACCGGTGTGTATCAAGCGAACTAACCACAGGTTTCGATATGAAACCCTCTTCGCTTGCTGCACACCCCATTATTTTCAACATCAATCTCAATTGATTTTTTATTTATGTGGAGCAAGCCATGTTTTCCTGGTTCGAGAAACTAATCGACCCCTTTAAACCGAGTGATTACCAACAACCACCAACCCAGTTGCATAAGTTCTACTGGCATTACCTGCATCAGGTCTGGCAGTATTTCGGCTGGATACTGGTTATTGGATTTTTCGCTGCATTAACTGAAATAGCCTTATTCGTGTATATTGGCCAACTGGTTGATATGATGCGTCAATCTAAAAACCCGCAGTCATTCTTCGGTGATAATCTGACGGTGCTTTTGTGGATGGCCTTTGTGGTTCTTGTTGCCAGACCTGTTTTGCATGCCCTTCATGTGCTTGTAACTCATCAGGCAATAGCTCCTCGTGTTACTACGCTGATACGCTGGCAGACGCATAAGTATATACTTCGGCAGAGTTTGTCGTTCTTTCAGAATGATTTTGCCGGGCGTATATCCAATCGTATTATGCAAACGGGACATTCTACCAGAGAGACAGCTCTTCAGTTTGTTGATGCGATCTGGTTCGTGCTTCTGTACACGGTTGGTGCTCTGGTTCTGTTCTTTGAGAATGACCCAAGGCTTATGATACCTTTGATAGTATGGATTATCTGTTACGGTTTTCTGATTTATTTCTATGTGCCGAAGATCAAAGTTCTTTCCCTGCATCATTCGGAAGCCAGATCGGCTTTGATGGGGCGTATTGTTGATAGCTATACCAATATATTGACGGTCAAGCTGTTTGCAAGTGCTGACAGGGAAGACGAATATGTTCGTGAAACCATGGACAAGCAAACCAAGGCCTTTACAACCTTGTTGCGGTCTATTTCCAAGCTGGAAATCTGGATCATGATCATTAATGGTCTTTTGATTGTCGGCACAGCAGGTCTTGCAATCTGGTTGTGGGCTGGCAATGTTGTTACTATTGGTGCTATTGCGCTGGCGATTGGTCTGGTTATCCGGATCAATAACATGTCTCAATGGATCATGTGGGTATTTACAGGAATTTTTGAAAATATCGGCGTGGTACAGGAAGGCATGGAGACTATTTCGAAACCTCTGACTGTTGTTGACAGTGAGGATGCCAAGGAGCTTAAGGTTGATCGTGGAGAGATCATTTTTGATGATATCCGTTTCCATTACGGAAAAGAAAGCGGCATAATTGACCAGCTGGCCCTGAATATCAGGCCAGGTGAAAAGGTGGGACTGATCGGACCTTCGGGTGCAGGAAAGTCCACACTTGTTAATTTGCTTTTGCGCTTTCATGACCTTGAAGGCGGCCGTATTCTTATTGACGGGCAGGATATTTCGAAAGTGACGCAAGATAGTCTTCGGTCCAATATTGCGATGGTTACTCAGGATACGTCCTTGCTGCACCGTTCTGTAAAAGACAATATCTGTTACGGAGCGCCAGATGCAAAGATTGATGAGATTATTGCTGCCGCTGAGAAAGCCCATGCTCATGATTTTATTCTTGGTTTAGAGGATAAAAAGGAGCGTAAAGGGTATGCGGCACATGTGGGCGAACGTGGTGTGAAATTGTCCGGTGGACAAAGGCAGCGTATTGCCATTGCCCGTGTGATTTTGAAAGATGCGCCAATTCTTATTTTGGATGAAGCGACTTCTGCTCTGGATTCTGAAGTGGAAGCTGCAATCCAGGAGCAGTTGTCAACCTTGATGGATGGCAAGACTGTGATTGCGATTGCGCACAGATTATCTACGATTGCTGCCATGGACAGGCTGGTGATTATGGATAATGGCGAAATCATTGAGGATGGTACTCACGATGAGTTGCTTCAGAAGGGCGGGCTTTACGCCAAGCTCTGGACCCGCCAATCCGGTGGTTTCCTGCTGGATGAGAATGCTGCGTAGGTTTTGAAGTCATCACATTTGAAAAGATAAGGTCATCCGTTGGAAATCGGGTGGCCTTTTTTTGTGGGGGTCGTGTGGGAGGTAGTATATATCGTAATGCTGAAAGTCTCCTTTGGTTATTGCTGATTATGAGGTGTATGCAATGGCATACGTATGCTCCAGCGGTTACTGGGTACCAGATATTTTAAAGGATCTGGCGTTTTGGAAGAAATTGAGATTGTGGCCTTTAAAATTCTGGTATGATGGGATGTTGGGTTTGTTTTTTTGTCTTTAGCTTTTTTGTTTTTTTCAAGCAAACAAAACTACTCTCGCCACCGTTTCCGATGCGAAGTTATGCTTTAGTTCCCTACCCTATCAACAGGGCTGTGCAGAGCGCAGAAGCGCTGCTTTCTAGTAGTAAATAAATTGCAGTGCTTAAGCGCTCTGCACGGACGTTTTTTTCTTTATACTCTCACACGGCTGGACCAGGACAATCCCTTATAGGCAAAAGTCCGCCCAGGCTAGCCTCGGATTTGCTCAAAAGCCGGGTTCGAGGTCGTAACGTGAGTAGCCCGGGCTTCAGTGGGTCCTTTATTTCCACATACGT
>JBOEGA010000184.1:0-8348 GCA_050633205.1 Methyloligellaceae bacterium
TGAATTGACAATACACTTTCCCTGTACGCATTTAAGGCCCGCTTCAATAACGTGCCACTTCGAAGAATCAATCATGATCGGCACACGTGAGATATCAGGCTCTGCCGCCATCAGGTTTAGGAAAGTGACCATCGCCTGCTCACTATCCAACATGCCTTCATCCATGTTGACGTCAATTATCTGCGCACCGTTTTCCACCTGCTGACGAGCAACATCAATTGCCGTCGTATAATCGTCCGCTTCAATCAGCTTTCGAAACCGCGCGGAACCAGTAACATTGGTCCGCTCACCGACATTAATAAAATTTTGCGCAGCATTTGATGCAGCTATTTCGTTCTGTTCAGAATTTGTCATCACAAGTCTCGTGAATGTTTTTATAAAAATGAGTATTTAACGATAGGCTATCTAGTAAAGAAATATTTTGTTAAAAAGAACGACTAAAGTCGCTCTTTTTAAAACTACCCGTAAACAAACGGCTCTAGTCCGGACAACCTCGTTTTAACGGGCACCGCTTGGATTTTTCGTGGTGCGTATGGCGCAACGGCGTCTGCGATGGCTTTAATATGCGCAGGTGTTGAACCACAACATCCGCCCACCATATTAATGAGACCATGCTTCGCCCAGTCCTCTAACAACTCGGCCATCTCTTCCGGCGTTTGATCGTAATCACCCATTTCATTCGGCAAACCAGCATTAGGATAAACACTTACAAAGGTTTCTGAGATGGGATCGATAGCTTGAACTGCAGGGCGTAATTGTTCGGCACCGAAGGAACAATTAAAACCGATGGCAAGCGGATCTAAATGTCGCAGAGAATACCAAAATGCTTCTGGAGTCTGCCCTGAAAGGTTTCTGCCAGAAAAATCGGTAATGGTTCCAGAAATCATGATCGGCAAAGTAATGCCCGTCTCTCTAAAAACTTTTTTGGCAGCAAAGCCTGCGGCTTTCGCATTTAAGGTATCGAAAATTGTTTCGATTAAAATAATGTCGACATCGCCTTCAATCAAACCACGAATCTGTTCACCATAGGCTTCAACCAACTCATCAAAAGTTACCGCTCGAAATCCAGGATTATTCACGTCGGGTGAAATCGACGCGGTTCTGTTCGTTGGGCCGACCGAGCCAGCGACAAAACGTGGCTTATCCGGTGTTTTTGCGGTCCATTTATCGGCGACGGCACGCGCTAATTTAGCACCCTCAACATTGAGCTCATAAGCGAGGGATTCCATTCCGTAATCAGCCATGGCTATTGTGGTACTACTAAAAGTATCGGTTTCGATAATGTCAGAACCGGCGGCAAGGTACTGATCATTAATCTCAGTAATAATATCTGGGCGGGTCAAGATCAGTAGGTCGTTATTGCCTTTTAAGTCACTCGGCCAATCAGCAAAACGTTCACCACGATAGTCTTCTTCCGTCAGATTATACGTTTGCACCATTGTGCCCTTCGCGCCATCTAGAATTAAAATTCTTTCTTCTACAACTTTATTTAACGCAGCGATGCGTTGCTCTCTGTTCATAAATTTACTCTTCGAATTTTCTAAGGCGTTTCACAACCTAGCTTAACTTTAAAATTTTTTAACTGGCTATTTTTTATTTTCCGGAGCGCATACCCAAGATATGGCAAATAGCGTAAACCAAGTCGGCGCGATTCATCGTATAAAAATGAAAATTTGTCACGCCATTGTCGAGCAGCTCCATCACTTGCTCAACGGCAACAGCAGCGGCAACCAAACGATGAGTATCGGGATCTTCTTCAAGACCCTCAAAGCGTTGGGTTAACCATTCGGGGACATCAGTACCTGTCGCGGCAGCAAACTTTGATATTTGTTGAATATTGGGGATAGGAACAATACCCGGCGTAATAGGAATATCGATGCCTCTCGCTTGGACCTTATCGAGATAACGGAAATAGTGATCGTTATCGAAAAAGAATTGTGTAATCGCGCGCGTCGCCCCTGCATCAACTTTTGCTTTTAACATATCGATGTCGGCTTCAGTGGTTGGGCTGTCAGGATGTTTCTCTGGATACGCCGATACCGAGATTTCAAAGTCGCCTATCTTTTTAATGCCCTCGATTAAGTCAACGCTTGTCGCGTACCCTCCAGGAAAAGGTTCGTATTTTGCGCCAGCACCTGCCGGTGGATCACCGCGTAATGCGACGATGTGACGCACGCCTGCATCCCAATAATCTTGAATTACCTCGTCCACTTGCTCTTTGGTCGCGCCGACACAGGTTAAATGTGCTGCTGGCTTTAATTTTGTTTCTTGCACAATTCGCGAGACCGTCGCGTGCGTACGTTCGCGAGTCGAACCACCCGCGCCATAGGTTACCGAAACAAAAGTAGGATCTAATGGCGCGAGCCGACGGATTGAATTCCACAAAGATTCTTCCATCTTTTCTGTTTTGGGTGGAAAAAATTCAAATGAAACCGTGAGGTCGCTTGCGAGAACCGAGCGACTTTTCCGGCTGGTTAAATCCGTCATGATCCTTACTCCAATAACTTTTGATTATCTTGCTGAGGCACTATTTTTGAAACTGAGCTTGCCTGAAATATATTGTGGGCAACAATTGCGATGGGATTTATCCCAACCATAAAACCAAGCAACAACTTAATGGGATTTAGCCCAAGCGCGGAGAATACAGTAATAGTGATTTTTTTCAATCCTAATCCAGCCTAGTGGAGATCAACAACTCCCGAAGGGAGCGAAAAATCCATTTCAAACTCAGGCAAAAGAATGGATGAGCACACGGTATTTTCAAGTTATTATTCGCTAATCGGCTTTCGTAATACAAACAGCAACAAACAAATAAAGAGGGATGTGATGAGCAACGATAATTTTCCACCTGAATTCTATCAAGCTAATATCGCCGCCGAATCAGCACGAAAGAAAGCATCCAGCGATTCCGGGTCCGCTTCTACAGATGCGCTTAATAAAATTGATGAACTGAGCAAGCAACTTAAGCAACTGAGCTTATTATCGGAATCAATGTGGCTGTTACTTCAAAAAACCAGTGGACTCAAACCAGAGCAATTACAACTGGCTTTAACAAAAGTTCAGGAGAATAGAGAGCAGCGCAGTCAAGCTAGAGTTAAATGTCCTAAGTGCGCGCAAAGTATTTCAGCGAAAGCCAACAAGTGTATTTATTGTGGCGCCGAGACCCGCGCGACCTTACAAAAAAATCCCTTCGAGATTTAAATTTGTCGCATTACCCAACCCGCAAAAAAACTTGCTAGATAGTGAACGTCTAAACCAGAACGCTTAAGCGTTTTCGCCGTCCAGTTGTTGCAATTTTTGAACATGTGATAAATACCACGCGCTTTGTAGTACTGAAACCCATTGTCTTCAACCCGGACCAATTGCGGTTTTGATTCTTTATCCAACTTAAAGGAACCTTCGATAAAGGCCATCAATTTTTCAAGCGCTATTGCTTCAGTGTCAATTTCTTTTACTTCGCTATGCTCGGACTCAACCTTATCCAACATCGATACCTCAACAACCGACAAAGAAGGCAGAGCTAAAGCTTTAAATGCTTTAAAGAGATTCTTCTTAGTAGACCCATAATAATCTCGATCCCCCCACCCAAACCTAACGAAGGGTTTATCATCCAGTATCGCTTCCAACTGAGGCGCAGCTTCCACCACGAGAATTCGAGGGATAATTATCGCCGTGTGGTAACTTTCTCGCTCCACCCAAATTTTTTCCGCTTGTGACTGCATACACCCGCCCACCAATAAACCCAGTATCCCAATCAAATTTTTAATTTTCATAAGCTAGCCTCTATTCCCTCAAAATTCAAATCGTTTCTTTTCCCAGATCCACCTCACACGACCAAGGCGTTCACTTGGCGGGCATTAAGAACAATTGGCTCAGGGAAGTGAAATCAAACGGAAATAGAAGCATTCATCAGAACACTTAGTAGCAAGGAATAATACTTCGAAAGCGAATGATGCTATTGGCACCCCAGGCCTCTACATCTGCTGGGTGACAATAGTCAGATTGCTGCTTGGAGAAACTAGAAACTTCGACAGAATTTTATAAATGTCGTACTCAAAACTTAGTTTTTTGAGCTCAGCGTTATTTGCGTATTCGGACTGCATCGCTTTCATTTCTGCAAGCGAGCTAGCGCTAGCCAGGTGACACCACTGATAAATTAAATGGAATTGATCACAACTTTTTTTACCTTCAACATCATTTTGCACATTTTCTTTTACTATCACCGAGCCTTGATGTGGCCAAAGCTCCAGCTTCCACGCGTCGAGCGCTGACCTTACGCGAGCATTGTATTTTTCTGTACTTTCTTTATTCGCACAAGGCCCCAAACATTTATGCAATTGGTGCGCGAAACAAGGGCCGCTGCGAGATTTTTCCAATCCGGTAAAACGATGGCATAAGGCGTAGTCATCAACAATCTTTCGCAATGTTTCTGTGGCCATTTTTTTTGATCGAAAAATCCCGACTATACTCGGCAACTTTTCCAGTGAAATTATTTTGCTACTCTTTACCGCCACGTTGAGATAACCCAGTTTGTTCTCTGAAAACTCAAAATACCAAGGCGACTGAGTTTTACGAAGCTGGCGATTGTAAATTGGCCGCAACTCTTTTATAAGTTTAGCTTCCATTAATTGCGCACCAAAATCTCCCGCACAAATACGGCTTTCAATACGTCTTATTTGAACTGACATTTCCAGCTCTTTGTCGCTAAGGTGATCATTAGTGAAATGAGATTTAACTCGATCACGGATATTTACCGACTTCCCGACATATAAGAGCGTATCTTTCTCGTCATAAAATAAATAAACACCGGCATTGATTGGTAGGCCATCAACTTCAGTTTGGTTAATATGGGGAGGAAGGCTGGCGGTTTTTAGTTGCAATTGCAGAATTTTTTGTAGACTTTCCACGCCAAATATTTTCGTCCACTTACTCACTAATTGTACCAACAAATCTGCATCACCCATCGCGCGGTGACGAGCCTCTACGAATAATCCGTGGACGTGAATTAAATTGTCGAGACTGTGTTTACCGAGTTCCGGCATTAATGCACGAGATAACTTCACCGTACACAACACTTTAGTTCGGTAATCGAAACCTAAACGCCGAAATTCATTCTTTAAAAAACTATGATCAAAACGCGCATTATGTGCCACCAAGGTTTTATCTAAGAGTCGCGACAACAAATCTTCCGCGATATCTGCAAACACCGGCGCGTCCGCCACCATCGCATCGTCAATGCCGGTGAGGTTGGTAATAAATTGTGAAATAGGCACTTCTGGATTAACAAGCGTTTGGTATTGATCAATCACCTCGCCATCGAAAACTTCGATTAGCGCAACTTCAGTAATACGATCCGCCGATGCCTTACCGCCGGTCGTTTCGAGGTCGAGGAAAATAAAGTGGCCTTTTGGAAATTGCATAATCTAGTCGACTAAAAGTTTTTGAATCCACTGTAGTTATTTTCTAGAAGCCTCCTGCTGGCTTCGTAGCGGGTCATCATTACCATTGGCGGCATGTATACAAGCGGCACTGGATACGAATACTAATCTTTGGTAAACCGAAAATATTCTATTTTTAAAATGCCCATGAAGAATCAACCGTAAACGCAATATACATTGCACCTGACTACTGTACAAGTAACCAGCTCACGACCTCGCTAACCATTCTTAACGGGTCGCCAGGCCTTAACACACCAGCCACCCTCCTTGCCGCCTGCCAAAGGGTACCCTATAGACTCGCAACCATGCTTCATCTGGCTTAAAATGCCTGCCCTATTTTATTAATGAATTGATCTAATCAATTGAACTAAGTTATCGCCAACGCAGGTTGGTAGTACATCACCCCACGCTACCGAGTGATCAGCACTCAAGTAATGCAAGCGGCTACGAGGATTCAGAATGAATGGTGCAGAAAGTCTTATCCAAACCCTATTAAAAGCCGGTGTCGATACCTGTTTCACCAACCCTGGCACTTCAGAAATGCATTTCGTTCATGCCATTGGCAGCGAACCGAAAATGCGTTCCATATTGGGTTTATTTGAAGGCGTATGTTCTGGTGCAGCCGATGGCTATGCCCGCATGACCGGCAAGCCCGCCGCCACCTTACTGCATTTAGGCCCTGGACTTGCCAACGCCACGGCGAATATCCATAACGCGCGCCGCGCGCACTCCCCCATGGTAAATATTATTGGTGACCATGCGACCTACCACCTTCAATACGATGCACCTTTAAAATCTGACGTTACCGGGCTGGGCAATGCTTTTGGTGATTGGTTAAAGTCGAGCGCGACCGCGGATGAACTCGCAAAGGATGGTGCGGAAGCCGTTCAATTTGCATCACAAGCCCACGGTAAAATTGCCAACTTAATTGTTCCCGCCGATTGCGCCTGGAATGAAACCACAGTACAAGCCGATCCATTACCGGCATTAAGCACGCCGAAAGTCTCTGCGGACCGTATCGATAATATTGCGAAAATTTTAAAAGCGAAAAAAAATACCATCATCGTCATCGGCGGCCAAGCCAATGACGAAAAAGCCACACTGCTACTTGATAAAATTTCACAAGCGACAGGTGCAACCGTATTACACGAATGTTTTAATGCAAGAACTCAACGCGGCGCTGGTCGAGTTAAGTTTGAACGTGTTGCCTACTTCGTTGAAATGGCACAAATGCAATTTAAAGATTGCGATCAAATTATTACCGTCGGTGCAACATCTCCCGTCGCCTTCTTTGCCTATCCCAATCGCCCCAGCACCCCAGCACCCGAAGGTTGCCCCTCCGACGTGTTAGCCGAAGATTCAGAAGATGTATACGCGGCACTGGAAGATTTAGTCGATGCACTTAATGCACAAAAATACACGCCACGCTTACAAGAATTAGTGCGGCCAGATTTAATGACCGGCGCACTCAACATTAAAAGTGTTGGTTTCGCACTCGGCAACATACTCCCAGAAAATGTAATCATTGTTGATGAAGCCGCGACTTCCGGCGCACCAGCTACAGGTTTAACCGAAGGCATCCCCGCACACGACTGGTTGCAGTTAACGGGCGGTAGTATTGGCTTCGGCTTACCCGTCGCGACCGGTGCAGCCGTCGCCTGTCCGAATAGAAAAGTTGTTTGCCTACACGGTGACGGCGGCGCGATGTACACCATCCAATCCTTGTGGACGCAAGTACGAGAAAATTTAGATATCGTTAACGTTATTTTCGCCAATCGAAAATATCAAATTCTGCAAGTTGAATTAATGCGCGTAGGCGCCAATGACCCCAATCAAAAAACTTTGGACATGTTGGATATTTCAAATCCCGATTTAAATTTTAAGAAAATTGCCGAAGGCATGGGCATGAGCGCCACGCAAGCAACAACTGCAGAAGAGTTTAACGCACAACTAAAAAATGCTGTCGCCAACAAAGGGCCGCAGTTAATTGAAGTGATTTTGTAAAACTGTTTTTGATTGATACGTTGATCTTCAACAGGATATAAATTTTTAATTTTTTAAAATTTATATCCTGTTTCCTGTTTTTCCTTCCCTCTGTTTATCTAAGACTAGCTAATCCATAATGTCGTCAAATTCATCTCAAAGTAACCACGAACTCAATGATCTCGCTTAAATGTGTAAAAGATTCCCAAAAATCTCACCTTTTTCAGCCGCTCCATTCCGAGTATTACAGTTTTCACTTCTAACTTATTGATTAACAACAACTAAAAAATAGTTGCCTAATTCCACATATCCAAAATATGTTGATGAGCTTCTTGTATTTCCTGAGTGGCATTTCCGCTAACTCACCCTAAGCGTTTGAATTTAAAAAAATTATTGGCTTTTCATGAAATTACTTGAGCAGAAATACTCACCATGTAAATATAAGAACCTTTCNNTTCAAATGATTAAAACTGTTAAGTGTATGAAGCTAACCTCCGCTTTAATATTTTTATTATTGTTGTCCGCTTGTGCAAATGTATATAAAGGACCAGATCCGGAAATTGTCGAAGGATTTGAATTGGAGGGAGGTCAGCTACTATTAGTAGTAAAGGTATTATCAACTGAATATACAGGTTTGTATCCGGCTATTAATGACTGTCCTGAAGGTTCTGAATGCATTCCAGTTTCATTCTGGTATGTTCACAGAGCAGTAGTAACGGATATTTTGTCAGGTGAATACAATAGCAAGGAAATCGTGTTTGCTAATTTACAGCACGCTGATTTTATCAAACCTATTAAAAGCCAGTGGTATATTCAAATTGCGAAAATAGAAAACCAAAAATATGTTAAGCAATTAGGCGCTAATTACTATGTTGTTAGGCAGGACTCACCGTTTTTCAATAGGTAAAACACTTAACAAACGCAGCA
>JBOEGA010000185.1:0-19619 GCA_050633205.1 Methyloligellaceae bacterium
GGGCATCGACCGGGGCATATTGATGGATAGAACCTTCAGGTATTCTTTGTTCCGCCAACTTCGCTGATGTAACTGTACCTGTGGTCAGAAGTTGCGACAGATCAGGGCGTTGCTGTTTCAGCAGATGCATTAAGGGAAGGATGGCATTGGTTTCCCCCACACTGGCTGCATGGAACCAGATCAGTTTTCCATCCGGGCGCTTTAATTCGGGCTGGCCAAGCCTCTCGTTTTTACGAGATAAATCTTCCTTGCCCCTTTTTGCGCGTTTTGAAAGAAAATAAGGTACTAAAGGCGTAGCTATATTGGTGACGACTTCATAACCTTTCAACGCAAATCCTTTTGGCAGTAATGTATCATTTGTAATAACGCTTGATGGCGTTGCATTCATTGGATTGGCCCCTGCTTTCTCGTAGGCTCTTTTTGTTATTTCATTCATAGCATTTTCCACCTGCTGGCGGATGCGTTCACACTCTTCTTCGTTCGCATCCTCTGCTACATATATTGGCTCACCTGCTACAAAGGCCAGTCTGGAGAATGGAAGGTTGATAGTAAAACGGCTCCAAGTGTTAAATGCTTTATAGCGCGAAGAGGCAATTGCCGCCGGAACGATAGGGCAGCCAGAAAGGCGGGCCATCCTTACTATTCCTTCTCCGGCTTTTCTGGCAGGGCCAGGTGGTACATCTGCGGTCATTGCCACAGAAATTTTGTCTTCTACCAAAGAAGTTATTGATTGCCTCAGAGCTGTAGCTCCACCCCTGTCTTTTTTGCGGGCCCCTGCTCCTGCTCCCCGAACAAGCTCAACCTTGAATTTAAGCAAAGCCTGACCAATAAATTCAGCATCAGAATGGCGGGCAACCATAGCACGAACATGTGTATGAGATGGTTTGAGCATCGGCAACATTAAAAACTGGCCATGCCACATGGAAAAAATCAGGGGGTCATATTTCAGCAAATATTCCTGAAGATTTTCAGGTTCGAAGGTTTTACTGCTTGTACTGTAAACCAGACGAATGTAGGCAGCAAGCATACTGCCACCAGCTTTCATCAGGAATTTGGACTTGATGATCTTGCTAAACATTCGACTAAGAATAATGCTCCTTACGGGGCATGATGCCAGTTACATCATGCAATTCGTAATGCTCTCAACCCTGTAAGCACAGGGGGGCAGAGGCCTAAGGATACTACAAAAAGGTCGCAGCTGCCAACAGTGAAAACTACCGAGTCCGACAACTATTATTTTGATAAATTCTGTATCTAATATTTTACTGACAGACAGGAGAAGAACCATAGAAAATATAATTTTTTCAATGCTTTTTAACTATGCTGACAGGAAAAAACTGCAGGCGCTGCCTTAACTATCAGGAGTAAGCAGCCGGTGCATATGAACAATGAAATAACGCATATTAGCTATATCTACGGTACGTTGTGCAGCGGATTTCCAAGCATCGTACGCTTCGGCATAGTTTGGGTAAATTCCTACGATATCAAGGTCTTTGAGGTCCTTAAATTCAACTTTATCCAAAGCTGATAACTCGCCACCGAATACCATATGTAGTTTCTGCTTACCGTCTGTATTATCATCCATGGTACTGACCTATCCTTTACCTAGTCTATACAACATCTTACTACTACAACCCATGGCTGTTGAAAACAGAAAACGGGAGCTTTACGGGCTTAGAAGGAAACATTTTTGCACATCTTCAACAACTTATTATGTAAATTATCATTAGAAGCCAAAACATTATTGTGACGAACATCTGCCTGATTAAATTTAAGCCGTTCTCCCAGAAAAGAAGTAAGATACCCACCAGCCTCACGAACAATCAGATCTGCAGCTGCAATGTCCCAATCGCAAGAGCCTGCTTTGGCCAGCAGGCCATCCACCCTTCCACAAGAGACAAGGCACATTCGATAAGCTATAGAATTTACAGACTTTGGCGGCTTTAGTGCCAGCCCCTGCTCCTCCTGCAATCTGCTTCGTATTTTCCCGGGAGCTATAAGGGCGCAGTCACGAAGCTCATTATTCTCTGATACTTTTATAATGCTGCCATTTAAGCGTGCACCCTGCCCCGATACAGCTTCATACAGTTCCTTTGTTACAGGGTTATAAACCATAGCCAAGACAGGCTGGGCACCACAAACCAGCGCTACCGAGATAGTCCATTCCTGCTTCTGCTGTATAAATGCCCTGGTTCCATCAATTGGATCCACAATCCAGACATTTTCCAAATTCAGCCGCTCCGGGTTATCTTCTGTTTCTTCAGAAAGCCAGCCATATGATTTCCTTGAAGAAATCAGCTGCTGCTTCAAATAATTATCGACAGCCAGATCTGCTTCACTAACAGGGCTTCCGTCGTTTTTTGTCATTGTTTCAGGTGATTGGCCAAAATAACCAAGTGCAATTTTGCCAGCTTCAAATACTGAATGCCTCAGAAGAAGAAGGTCCTCTTCCATTTGTTTGGGAATTATCATTTGGTTTTACTGATTATCGTTAAAATTTAATTGAGCCAGACTGGCTGTACTATATTCCAAGATTAGCAAACATTTCGTTCATTTTTGATAAACACGCAAATAATAAATTAACTCTTCTCCTTAAGCTGATTAGAACGCTTGTCTGAAATAATACTTCAAGACGGCAAAAGATATTGCCGCGGGGGAGTTAACAGTGAAGCGTCAAACAAGTATGCAAGGCGTGGTTTCCTTATGGAAACCCGCCTGTCTGGACATTAGCCCATTTGATCTGTTCAGTAGCTTTAAGCTTCCACGGTCAGGGTTTATCAACGGGCGCCTTAAAGTTCATGACCAGGTTCTAATCAGTTCGCAATCAATATTGCTCAGAAGAGTAGTTTTGGGAAAAGTTGTTTCTCAAAAACGCCTGCTATTGAGCGAGTTTCAGGGTATTGCATTGCGTATCAGTACTTATGGATCAGGTGAAGGGTTATATTACGCCGTATCAATTAATCTGCACCATGATACAGAGCGTTACTGCGTTCCCTTATATATAACCAATGATCTGGATTTTACCAGCGCCCGCCTGCAGGCGTGGTCGCGCAGGTTAAGAATGCCAATCCTGTTGCCTGCGCCTGAGGGTGGATGGAAAGAAGCAAGCGAGCCTATCGGGCGACTGATTATGAAACCAGCCTTTCAGCGTAATCCAAGGCAGATGCTGGCATCCAGAAAAGCAATTTTGCCAGCCTACCGTGAGACCTGCCAGCTTGATCTTTCCAAGCGCGTTTCCGGGCGGGAGATATCTGCCTGGGACTAATAAAACTGACCGAAGACTATCGCTGCAAATATGATAGCGCCATAATCTCTATTTGATTTAAATCTCTCAAGGCAATTATCAGCATTATTTATATCCAGGGTTCTGATCTGCCAAATGAGGTGGCAAGTCGCTCCGACAAAAATTACATAAAATAATATACCTATACCTGTCAGGTAACCTGCTGTCAGAAGCAATGCTGATGTCGCCAGATAGAAAAAACTCAGCCAGACGGGTGTCGCTTTTCCGAAGCGTAAAGCTGTGGATTTGAGCCCCAGCAGTGCATCATCTTCCTTATCCTGATGGGCGTATATAGTATCGTAACCTATTGTCCAGACCACTGCTGCCAGGTAAATCAGGAATGCCGGGTAATCCAGCTGCCCCTTCACAACAGTCCAGCCCAATAACCCTCCCCAGGAAAATGCCAGACCCAGGACAAACTGCGGCCAGTAGGTAATGCGTTTCATGAGTGGATAAATTGCGACCACTCCGAGTGAAGCGACACCAAGTATCACAGAATAAAAATTGAACTGCAAAAGCACAAGAAACCCGACTAGACTACAGGCGACCATAAAGATTGCAGCGCTTTTTACGGAAACCTGACCGCTGGGTATAGGTCTGCTTTTTGTCCGTTCAACTTTTGCGTCAAAGTTTCTGTCCAGAATATCGTTATAGACACAACCAGCAGCCCGCATAGAGGTTGCACCAACTGCAAAAAGTAACATAAACCACAGATTCAGGGCGATATTTCCAGTTCCGCCAGCCAATGCCAGAGACCACCAACAAGGCCAGAGTAACAACCAGACACCTATGGGGCGGTCTGCCCTTGCCAGTCTCAGATAAGGTTTTGCCAGTTCCGGCGCCAGCGTATCGACCCAGTTCCCTTTAGGAGCATCTGCAACCCGTGTCATATTTATTAAACCTTGTGATAAGCCCAAATCATGCATTTGTTATATAACAATTTATGGGTTCAGGAAAATTGTGTCAGTTTTGTAACAGTAATGTGATAAAGACACTACCTATCCTCTTGTAATGCGAAAACAGACTACAGAATCCTTTTGGGTTATGATATTAAAATTCGACCGATCAGGTGACAGACCATCACATACGGAACCGGGGGGCTCCTAAAGTGTTGGTTCGTGGATACGCGCTCCAGACGACAAGGATCCGGGGGGAGCCGTGAGGTTAATCTCTACGATTGAACCACAAGTCTTGTGTTAGCGCGACCGCTAATGTCACCGATCGGCCCTTATTTTTCTTTTCCCTATATAGAAAACGATGTAAGAGATAAGTCTGGTAAATTCCAGATTTATCTCGACTCGTTCAGCTCTCAATTACTCGTGACATAATTCCATGACCAATAGCAGATCTGACGGAGATGCCTCCTATGATTTCTCCGCACAAAGATTGTTTATCGATTCAGACCTTTCTCCCAGTCATACATATTCATGCGATTCCTCTCAGGCCAATTACCTTCTGAATGTTCTTCGTATGAAGGCCGGAGATAACATTTATGTGTTTAACGGAAGAGACGGCGAGTGGAAAGCCGCGATAGAAAGTGGCAAAAAAAACAAATGTACTCTTGAAATTATTGAGAAAGTTAGAGAGCAGACAAAAGCTCAGGATATTGAATATCTGTTTGCTCCGGTCAAACGCGCCCGACTGGATTATATGATTCAGAAGGCAACTGAACTTGGGGTCTCTGCGTTAAAGCCTGTTATTACTCACAGAACTATTGTGGACCGGGTTAAAGAAGACCGTATGAAAGCCAATGCTGTTGAGGCGGCTGAACAGTGCGGCATTCTTAATATTCCGGAAGTTTATCAACCTGTTAAACTTTCAAAGCTATTAGATAACTGGACTGGTGAAAGGGTGCTGGTTCACTGTGATGAAGCCGCCGAGATCAAGTCTCCGATTGAAAGACTGTCAATGCTGGAAAAGGGGCCAATATCGATATTGATTGGGCCAGAAGGTGGCTTTGATGCTCAGGAGAGAGAACGGTTGCGCGGCCTGAAAAATGCAGTTTCGCTTTCTCTTGGGCCACGGATAATGCGTGCAGATACGGCCGCAATTGCAGCTCTTACACTGGTAAATGCGGTACTTGGTGACTGGGACAAATAGACGTACACAGACTTCTATTTTCATTTGTAATTAAAATTGTACTTCCCATAAAATTATATTATGATCGGTACAAATATCTCCTACATCCAATACCCAACTGTCTGCGGCAGCCATTATGAGGTAGACTGATAACTGGAGTGAAAGGCACACATTCCAATTCTAAGGGGCATACCAGTTGACTGAAGAAATATCAGGACGTGATGAGCTAATTGCTTATCTTGAACAAGGCAATAAAGAAAAAGATCAGTGGCGCATCGGTACTGAGCATGAAAAATTCGCTTTTCATACCTACGATAACAGCCCGCTGGAGTATGAAGGGCCTGATGGTGTCAAGGCACTTTTGACTGAATTACAGTCACGCTTTGGCTGGGAACCCATTATGGAAGGTGAGAATATTATCGGCCTGAAGCAGCCGGGATGCCCTCTTGGCGGTTCTATTACGCTTGAACCTGGCGGGCAGATTGAGCTTTCGGGTGCTCCTCTTAAAAATATTCATGAAACCTGCAGTGAAGTGCACACTCATCTGAGGCAGGTGAAGGAAGTGGGCGAAGACCTGGGCATTGGCATGCTTGGGCTTGGTGTATCTCCGAAATGGACAAGAGAAGAAACTCCCCAGATGCCCAAGGCCCGCTACGGCATTATGACGAAATATATGCCAACAAAAGGTAAGCTCGGGCTGGATATGATGTACAGGTCCTGTACGGTACAGGTTAATCTGGATTTCTCGGACGAAGCGGATATGGTGAAAAAGTTCAGAGTCAGTATGGCCCTGCAACCTATCGCAACAGCACTTTTTGCCAGCTCTCCGTTTCTTGAAGGAAAGCCCAACGGCTATCTGTCCTACCGATCTGAAATCTGGAAGGACACAGATCCTGATCGTTCCGGGATGCTTCCATTCGTTTTTGAGGAAGGTATGAGCTTCGAGCGTTATGTGGAGTATGCGCTGGATGTTCCAATGTACTTTGTATACAGGGACGGTAAATATCTGAATGCCACCGGGAAATCATTCCGTGATTTTCTTGAGGGCAAGCTTGATATTCTTCCCGGCGAAAAGCCGAACCTCAATGACTGGACGGATCATCTAACAACTTTGTTCCCTGAAGTACGGCTGAAACGTTTTCTTGAAATGCGTGGTGCTGATGGTGGTGCGTGGAGACAGTTATGCGGCCTGCCTGCCCTGTGGGTCGGTCTGTTATATGATTCACCTTCACTGGAGGCTGCCTGGGCTCTTGTGCGGAAATGGTCTTTTGAAGATTTACATTTTTTGCGCAGAGATGTTCCCAAAACAGCCCTGAATACGCGCTTCAGATCTCACAGGGTTCTGGATTTTGCCAAAGAGATCCTGAAGATTGCTGATGATGGCCTGAAAGCAAGGGATATCAGGGATAAATCTGACGATGATGAACGGCAGTATCTGACAGGACTGCAGGAGATTGTCGACTCGGGCAAAACAGAAGCGGAAATCATGCTTCACAGATATAACACTGTGTGGGATGAAAATATTGACCGTATATTTGAAGAGCGTGCTTATTAAAGTTTAGCATTATTGGCCACCGCGATTACAGCTATCAGGTTGTTTATGCTGTGCAGCATCACAGGCACCCATAAAGAACCTGTCTGCTGCCGGCTGATGCACAGGACAATTCCAATAATAAAAATCTCGACCATGATATACAGGTCATATTGAGTATGTATGGCCGCGAACAATGCCGAGGTTATAATTGCTGCACCGACTGTTCCCAATATTGTGGACTGCAGTCCCGAGAACAGAAAACCTCTGAAAACCAGCTCTTCCCAGACGGGAGCGCACAAAGCTATTGCAACCGTAAAAATCAGGACTGAGCTTGCCGAACCGTAGGCTGCGATAAGAAACTCAGGTATTACCGGACGGCCAACAATCCCTGACAGGATAGTCGATAATATGAGAAGGAGTACCAGTACACCCAACCAGAGAGCAACATCTCTTCCGGATGGAGGTGTAAGTTTTAAAAAATCTATAAGGTCAATAGTGCTGTTAAATCTCAGGACTATCATCAGTAGAGGTACCACCACCAGGAACTGGGTAATAACTGCAACTGTTACAAAGTCGCCATTGAAATCCGGCTTAAGGGCCAGGGCCTCATATTCCTGATAGGACAGAAAGTGTTGCTGAATTTTCATATAAATAATGAGAACTATTCCGGTAACAACAAGTGTTCCGGCGATAAGAACCAGGCTTCCTAACAGAGTACGAAGCAGAGAAATTTTCTCATTCACAGCGACCATGGGCTTTATTGCTCCAGCTTCTAACTCTGGCTGTTTATCACGACAAGAAGTGCGGCTGAATTCATAAACATATGCAAACCAATCGGCAAAAGAATTGAGCGACTATAAATTCTTGAAAATCCGAACACTATTCCCAACGCGAAGGTTATAACTACCATATATAAATCCAGCTGATAATGCACCAGTGCCCATATAAATGAGGTGACTATCACTGCACCCACTGGAGTCAGCTCACTATTCTCCAACCCTGATAACACAAATCCTCTGAATAATAACTCATTAAAAAGAGGATTAAGAACGATTATAGACATAAACAAAAGCCATGTGGGATCGGCTGAAATATAGAGCTTTTTCAGAAACTCAGGTGGAACCGGCTTGCCAATAACCAACGCATAGGCATTGGCAGCAAAGAGTACGAGAAACAGTACAAAAGCCCAAAATTGTATAGAGGCAAAATCGGGCAACCTGATTGCAAAATAGTCGATATAACTTGCCTTTTTTTTCAGCTTGACGATAGCCAGCAACATTACAATCGTAACGGTGAAAAGTATAATCGTGGTGAGTGAAAAAAAAGTGCCGTCATACTGGAAATCTCTTTGCAGACGACCAATGTTTACAACAGGATAGCTGTTATTGAACTTCTGAAGATATTCCGGATGATAGGTACCGACATACATTCCCAGAATAAACTGTTGCGCAAATATTATCGTGACTACAATTACAACGCACCATAGCAAGCTCTGAAATGCGCTCCACCTTGGATATACTGTATTGTGTCTTCCCAGCCAATTGTCACTCTGAACCCGAGACATAATCCATAACTTTTATTATTATTGCAGTTGCTGCACTGAAACGAACAGTTTCTGCTAAAAGTACATTTGATTATGTCCCGTTTGTGGCACCAGCCGACAACATGGCATAAATACCTACGTATTTCCCGTCAAATAGTCTTGTATTCCTGAGTGCGACTGAAACGCCATGTGATCAGGGCTGCCACTATAATTACAGGAACTGCTGCAATATTTACTACTGTCCAGCCATATTCTGACTGTAGACCGCCTGAAGAGAACGCAGCACAGGCTGAAACACAGAGGATTATCATCTCGGAGGTCCCCTGTACTTTTCCGCGCTCCTCGGGCAAGTGTGTATATGTTACCATTGTTGTGCCCGCAACATGCATAAAGTTCCAGCCAAGCCCCAACAGAATAAGCGCAACACTAAAATTATAGAATGTAATTCCAGTCGCAGCGAATACAATACTGCTCAGCAGCAGTAAAGCCCCGGCCAATGCTACGTTGGCTGCTCCAAATTTCTGGATCAAATTACCAGTAAAGAAGGAAGGGCCAAACATTGCCAGAAAGTGCCACTGCATTACCGTAACCGGCACATCCTTACCGAACCCGCAGGCGACCATGGCAAGTGGCATAGACAGCATGAGAAGCACCATAAGCCCCTGAGCTACAGCAGCATTTGTTACAGCCATAATCAATACTGGCTGCCTGAACAGTTCGCCCAGAGACCTTCCCTGTCCGGCTGAATTTTCTTCTGTGACCTGCTGATCTTCAAGCAATGCCAGCAATAAAAAGATTGCGACACAAAGCAGAGCTAATACTGCGAAGGTTCCGGCATATAGATAGGGCATCAGTAATTTCTGTGACCAGAGTGATAATGTCGGCGCGATGACTGCGGCTGCTACTCCGCCAGCCATTACCACTGAGACTGCCTGCCCTTTATTCTCCATAGGAACCGCATCAGTTGCTGCCAGCCTGTAATAAAGGCCGATAGCCTGGTGTGCTCCAAGTATCGCGCTGCCGATACAGAACATAATAAAACTGGACTGAAGTATTGCCAGCATACACAGGGCGCATCCTGCTACCCCCGAGGTTGCACCGATTAAAAAACCCAGTTTTCTGCCAAATTTCTGCATCAGCGATGATGCAATACGGGTTACAAAAATACCTGACAACGCCAGAAAGCCTGCAGGGAATGTTGCATAGAAATTGTCGCTGGCCAGTATTTGCCCAACAAGACTTGTTACGGCAATACCGGCCATCAGTGTTACCCAGAAGAGCACCTGACATACTGTCAAAATAAGGATATTTCTTTGTTTTAAGAGCGAGAGCATTATTTGTACCTCCTTTATTGACAGTAACCGGCCTCTCTTATTCGGGACCGTATTGTCTGTTTATAAGCAGATAACACAAACTGATACCAAGCGTAATAAAAACATTATATCTTTTTGATTTTTAGCAGCCCCTTTATGGCTGCTGCTCTGTTGCAATCATAATATACTGGCGCTCGCATGCAGCTTTTCTGTGAATATAGCATTCGATATAGCCCGGCTCTTCGAATAATGAAAGTGCAGCTTCAGGTGACGGGTATGCCCCTACTACTGCAACAGACCAGTCAGTATCCTGCCCTATAAAACTCCCTATAACAGGCCCCATAAAAAGGAATTTTCCACCTGATTTTTCTACATATGGGGCTGCCAGCCCGGCATAACGGGTAAAGGCTTCTACACCTGACACATTCATCCCCTCACCATGACCCGCAGGGTATTGCGCGCGTTCCCTTAATTTAAAATAATTTATCAGAGTGACCGGAATATTTGATGGAAAGCTGAGCAGCGCTTCCCACTGTTTTCCTGTCGGAGCTGTTTCATCTTCTCCGTTCCCGTATCTTTTGAGCAAGTTTGCCAGACGGCTTTCAATATTAACATTACCTGACATTGAATTAACCTCTTTTCATTTCAACTTCTGATAAGGTATATAAATATTTGTATGAAAAAAAGTATCGATAGGCTCCTTATATTTTAACCAAATGGAAAACAAAATGGCGAAGTTCTCTCAATATTCAACATTCGTAGCTGTTGTTGAAACAGGCAGCCTTAGCGGGGCAGCTAAGCTGTTGAATGTTTCTCCTTCAGCGGTCAGCAAGCAATTAAATGCACTTGAGGCTTCGACAAAAACACAGCTCTTTGACCGTTCTCATCGTAATGTCAGAGCGACAGAACCGGGGCTTCGTTTTTATGAGCAATGCAAGTCAATTTTACAGGCTGTTACGGTTGCAGAAGACGAATTACTGGAGGAGCAGGAGGCAATCACAGGAAGGCTGTCACTAACCATCTCAAAATCCCTGATACGCTCTCCATTATTTGATCTTATTGCCGAGTGTTCTGCGCTATATCCGGAAATACGGTTTGATATTCACTTTTCAGATCATGTGGAAGATCTGCATGAAGCGGGGCTGGATTTTGCATTTCGACTGGGGAGACTAGATGATAGCAGCAGGCTCTATGCGGTTCCCCTTATGGATGTTCGTCTGACAATCTGTGCTACCCAGAAATATCTTGATCAGTATGGCCAGCCTGAAAGCTTTTCCGAACTTTCAAAACACAGACTTATACTGATGTCTCCCGAAAGCCTGTCTGTGGAGCTGAAACAGTTTCTGAAAAAACAAAATATGCGATCCGATTCCAGGCATCATCATACCACCAATGATATTGAAGCCGTCTACCAGGCGGTCAGAAGTGGCATGGCTATTGGAATGATGCTGGATGTTTCTATTCAGGATGAAATGCAGAGTGGCGAATTTATTCCCCTGCTGGCTGACAAAAAAATGCCTTCCAAGAAGCTGTATCTTATTCACAAGAAGAGTGGCAAATTTCTTCAAAAACAGAAAGTCTTCAAAGAATTTATCAGGAAGTCTTTTAAAAATTCAAATTGAACATTCCCAGCTTTATTTTCGCCGCATTCTTTCGCATTAACCTTTCGTTTATGTTACGCAAAGGTCTTATGAAAAATTCTGGCCTGATGAAGAAGCAGCTTATATAAATAACAAAAAAATATTTAACGGAGTGCCTGATGCGGAGTTACAGCGATCTAAAGGAATGGCCAATTATTCGCTGGCTCCCCTGGCAGAAAAGCGGTGGATATGCCAACAGGGAGCATACCCTAAAACTGAGCAAGCGCCTGCCACGTCATTTTTTCAAGACAAAGAGGCTGACTTTCAGACCTCTCTCTCCTGACGACCTCTCTCCATTACTCGAGATCGTCAGCAAACCGGATGTTATTGCCTATGTGGATGATGGGCAGCCTATGGATGAAGAGCTGGTCAGTCGATGGATTGAATTTTCCAGAAGAAACGTAGCTATACATGGCAGCGGTACAGGAGCACTTATATTACGATCGTCAGGTGAGTTGATTGGCTGGGCGGGGCTTTCACGGCCGGCTATGACCCCACCTGAAATAGTCTATGGTCTGGACAGCCCTTACTGGGGGATGGGATTTGGACAGGAAATTGCCAATGCTCTGGTTAAGTGGTGCAAGACTGATCTAGGCATGACTGAAATTCACGCGAGTGTATACAGCGAAAATACCGGTTCAATTCGTATACTGGAAAATCTGAAATTCAGATATATGGATGACCAGATCAATGATGATGGAAGCGTCAGCAGGTTATATGTCAGACGCGGACCATTGTGATCTATAAGGCTTCCACTTCAAGTTCCAGATGCTCCTCCAGCCAGCATTTATACTCTTCTTCGTTCATGACTCCGGCTGCAAGATCATTTATTACCTCGACGACATGGGAATTCTGCACCACTAGTTCGCTTCCATTAATCCTGAGAAATACATATGCCACCATAAATGCTGTTTTTTTATTGGCATCATGGAAAGGCATGTTTCTGGCAATTCCCAGGGAATAAGTGGCAGCAAGAAAGCATAAATTCTGCTTGCCGAGAGTAAACAGATGCTTCGGACGGGAAATGGCTGCATCGAGCAGCTCTTCCCTGCGGATACCCGGTTCTCCATCGAACTCTTCTATGAGTTCATTGTGAATAGCTTCTATTGCTGTCCGGGATATCCATACTGGTTCTTTCATTTGATTAGCGCTTTCAATGCTTTATTATATTTAAAGGCACCTATCCTCAAAGCTCTCATCTGAAGATCCATTTCGGTGTTATATGGAGTGATTTTCAGAGCGCCATCAGGAGTTTCCTCGAAGAAGACCTCGCTTCCCTCTCCAACATTCATGCGTTCCAGTATGTCATTGGGGATCACTACCCCCAAAGAATTATCTATTTTTCTTATTTTCAAGCCACGCACATCAACCTCCCAGTTTAATGATCATTCTTATGCAGGAGTGAATCGCTTCGATATTATGACCAGATTAACAATATAAAAACAATATGATGGTAGTATTACCTCGGTTTCTTATTCAATAAATTGAGGGGATAGGCCATGACGCCTGCTCAGATTGATGCTGTACAGAGCAGCTTTAAAAAGGTTGCTGCTATTCAGGATGCAGCTGCTGATCTGTTTTATGATCGCCTGTTTACTCTCGATCCATCACTGAAACCAATGTTTAAAGGCAATATGAAAGAGCAGAAGCGCAAGCTTATGGCTGCTATAGGTACTGTGGTTACCAGCCTGAAATCCCCAGAGAAGATTATTCCTGTGGTGCAGAAGCTTGGTGAAGCCCATAACGGCTATGGAGTGACCGAACAGCATTACCAGACTGTTGGTGAGGCTTTATTATGGACTCTGGAAAAGGGTTTGGGTGCCGATTTTACTCCAACTGTCCGTGATGGCTGGACGGCAGCCTATGGGTTGCTTTCATCTATTATGATTGAAGCTGCAAAGCAGGCACCTCTGAAAGATGAGTTCAGGCAGTTACTTGCACAAGCCTATCAGAAGTTAAATACCAGACATGAGAATGTCGCATAGAACACTTGTTTAATTTATGAATAAATAATTTATACATAAATATACTTAAATAACGCCATCATTACGTCACAGAATCAGCTTTTCTATACTTATGCGCCCCATGCATTATTTACAGGAAAGTCCAGACATGTTGAATTTAGACTTCGATTACTCCAACCTTCCTCAGATACCAGAACTAGCCTTTCTTGAGTTTGAAAAAAGAGTTCGTGTAAGCATCGGTAAATCCGCGAATTTTGACCGTCCCCAATCTGCCCGTATATCCCGCAATATTCTTGATGAGCCTCAACGCCTTTATGTCAGCGCTATCATTTCCTTTATCCGTGTTTATGAAATAAAAGACCTGGATGTTATTGATATTTCAGAGGCCAGTGCCAGTGAGTTCAAAGCGCATTTTGATGTGTTCCGTAACCGGGTTCATTCCTACCGAATGCAGTGCTCACTAAAGCTTGAGCGTGAAGGATATGGTATGCAAGGCACGCCGATTCACCTGTCATCAGATTTCAGGGAAGTGATTGGACGCCACCTTGAGGTTGTCCGCAAAATCGTTCGGCAGGAGATCAAGGATGTCAACAAGCGGGATGCTATTCTATCCAAGATAGCGGCCCTGCAATCCGAGATTGACCGGGAACGTACGTCTATTGACCAGTTTTTCAGCCGTATGATCGACTTTTCTCTTGTTATCAAAGAGTGTGGTGACAATATTATCCCTCTTATTGAAAAGGTGGATAATATTCTCAATATGTCGATGCAAAGGCCTCAGGATCTGGTTCGTCTTGCAACAACCGAGTATGCGAAAATGATTACGCAGTTTAAGAGACCATCAAAGAAAATAGATGCGACAGACAAGGTTACAGTACTACAACGCGCCTAGTACAAGCATTGAATTGTTTGACGGCATATCAAAAATGCGGGAGAGGTGCATATTGTGTCTGGATGCCTCTTCCTCAATTTGAGTGATATCTCTTACGCCCCATTCAGAGTTACGGTTACGCAGTGACCTGTCAAAACTGATATTGCCTTCCGACAGCATATCCCCGTTTTTTGAGAAGGGACCGTAGAATATGAGTATGCCGTCAGCATCAAGAGAAGCAGCCGCTCCCGATATAATTCCTTCGGCAACTGACCAAGGCGCTATGTGGATTACATTTGCAGAGAAAACAGCCGTAATATCGGTTGCAGGCAAGGTCTCACCCTTCCCAATTTTCCAGTTCTCAGATGCATCAAGAATTGAAGCGGGTTGAATATTGATGTGGCCCGTATGAGCACGCCATGCATTTGCACTTTCAATATGGCCGGGATTTGGGTCTGTTGGCCACCAGTTCAAGTCTGGAAAAGAGCCTGCAAAATTTATTGCATGCTGGCCTGTTCCACAGCCAATTTCGATAAGGTGCCCCGATCTGCCAGACAGTAGTTCATTGAGAACTTTGAGAATTGCTTCGCTGTTCCTGTGAACAGCCGGGGCATCCAGCCTGCCATCCGTAAGGTTCTGATCCAGGTCTTTTCCAAAGTCTTCAACAAACTTAGCCATTGAATATCCTTACACATTCTGTCCCGCGGCATATCCTGACGACCATGCCCACTGGAAATTATATCCTCCCAGATGTCCGGTCACATCAACGACTTCACCAATGAAATATAATCCCGGAACCTCATTTGTTTCCATGGTTTTTGAGGATAGCCCTTTTGTATCCACACCGCCAAGTGTTACCTCGGCTGTTCTATAACCTTCTGTTCCGCCTGGCTTGATGCGCCATGCGCTAATCGCTCTGGCAACCTCTTCCAGTTTTTTATTGGAAAGGTCGGCTATACGTCCTGTGGTTCCTGTTTTGTCACAAATATAATCTGCCAGACGTTTGGGAACTATATAGGAAACGTGAGTTTGTATTTCCTGTTTCGGTTGTTCCTGACGGCCGGTTTTAAGTTTTTCCATGACATCAATATCCGGTGCGAGGTTTATTTCAACCTCATCTCCTTCACGCCAATAGGAGGAAATCTGCAGGATTGACGGACCGCTTACACCACGGTGTGTCAGGAGGAGGGCTTCGCGGAATTCTGTTTTCCTGCATTTGACCGTTGCATCAACAGAAATCCCCGACAATTGAGACAGCTCTGTCAGCATGTCCTGATTAAATGTGAATGGCACAAGTGCGGGGCGTGGTTCTATTATTTTCAGGCCAAACTGCCCGGCAACATCATAGCCAAACCCGGTTGCACCCATTTTCGGGATCGACTTCCCACCTGTTGCGATTACCAGAGATTCGCATGTGAGTGGCATTGAGCTTGTTTCCAGTTCAAAGCCTGTAGCTGTTTTTTCGATATTATCTACTGTCGTTTCAAGCCAGATTGTTACATTTGCGGCCTTGCACTCATTTTTCAGCATATCGATGATTTCGACTGACTTGCCATCACAGAATAACTGTCCCAAGGCTTTTTCGTGATATGCAATTCCGTGGCTTTCAACCAGTGAGATAAAGTCCTGCTGTGTATAGCCCTTCAATGCAGAGATGCAGAAACGCGGGTTCTCAGACAGGAAATTTTTTGGTGTCGTGCGGGTATTTGTGAAATTACAGCGCCCTCCTCCGGAAATTCTGATTTTTTCTCCTACGGTCTGCGCATGATCAATGAGACATACTGAACGGCCACGTTTTCCGGCCTGAATTGCACACATAAGGCCTGCGGCCCCAGCGCCAACTATTATAACATCGTAGGATTTCACGGAATTTCCTCAAATCTGGATATGGGCGGGTGTTAACTGTATAAATGTGTAGAATTTACGCAAGTTAAGGCCCGATCACTGCTTATTAGCATCTTATTTGTTTCTGTCCAACAGATTTGCCAGGGATTATGAAATGTAGAGTTTTGAAGAAATGTTTGAGATATTGGCTGTTTTAGGCTAGCAATCATGTCTTAGGCCCTGAAACTAATCCCTTCATTCAATAACAAGACAAGAGATAATGGCTCCTCCACTATTAACCCTGCAAGATATTCACCTGACATTTGGCGGCACTCCTTTGCTGGAAGGAGCAGAGTTATCTGTGTCTGAGAATGAGCGACTTTGCCTGATCGGGCGGAATGGGTCAGGTAAATCCACTTTGCTGAAAATAGCAGCGGGGATAATCGAACCGGATTCGGGTAAGAAGTTTATTCAGCCGGGTACGACAATTCAATATCTGCCGCAGGAGCCGGATTTAACAGAATTCAAGACTACACTTGATTATATTGAGGCGGGTCTTGGGCCGAGCGATGATCATTACCGGGCACAATATCTGGCAGAGCAGCTTGGTTTGACGGGGCAGGAAGATACGAACCATTTATCTGGTGGAGAGGCCCGCCGGGCAGCTCTTGCCCGTGTTCTGGCACCGTCCCCGGATATATTGCTGCTGGATGAGCCAACCAACCACCTGGACCTGCCTGTTATTGAGTGGCTTGAGAGTGAACTGAAATCTCTTAAATCAGCAATGGTCCTTATCAGCCATGACAGACGATTTCTGGAAAATCTGTCGAGAACCACTGTCTGGATAGACCGGGGGCAATCCCGTACTCTGAATAGAGGTTTCTCCCATTTCGAAGCTTGGCGTGATGAAGTTCTGGAACAGGAAGAACTGGAACGGCATAAGCTGGACCGTAAAATCCATGCGGAAGAGCAGTGGGTTATTTATGGTGTTACGGCAAGGCGCAAACGTAATGTCAGGCGTATGGCCAACCTGCATGACTTACGACAGCAGAGACGTGAGCACAGGCATGTTACGGGCAATGTTCAGGTTACTCAGGCAAGTGATGCAGAGGTTTCAGGCAAGCTGGTTGTTGAAGCCAAGAACATTTCCAAGGCCTATGATGGCGTTGATATTATCAAGGACTTTTCTATCAAAATTGCCCGTGGTGACAAGCTCGGCATCGTCGGACCAAATGGATCCGGTAAAACGACACTGATCAATATGCTTACAGGTATTCTTGAGCCGGATGAAGGGACAGCCAGGATTGGTACTGCGCTGGAAATGGTTACCCTTGATCAGAAACGGGAAAGTCTCAACCCTGACTGGTCATTGAAGGATGCGCTGACTGGTGGCGGTGGGGATATGATTGATATTCCAGGTAATCCCAAGCATGTGTTCTCATATATGAAAGATTTTCTGTTTACGCCGGAGCAGGCGAATACACCGATTACTGCTTTATCCGGTGGTGAGCGGGGGCGATTGATGCTGGCGCGGGCACTTGCCAAACCTTCCAACCTGCTGGTCCTTGACGAACCAACCAATGATCTTGACCTTGAAACGCTCGACCTGTTGCAGGAGTTGCTGGCTGATTATAAAGGGACTGTGCTTCTCGTCAGCCATGACCGGGATTTTCTGGACCGGATAGTAACCTCAACACTTGGCTTTGAGGGAAATGCTCAATGGCAGGAATATGCGGGTGGCTATTCTGATATGGTCAGCCAACGCGGTGTTGGTGTTCAGGCGAAACAGAAAGCCAGTGCTGAGGAGAAATCAAAAAACAAATCGCAAACACCGGCAGCTCCTGAAAAGAAGTCAAAACGCAAACTTTCATTTAAAGAAAAGTATGCGCTGGAAAACCTGCCCAGGGAAATGGATGCCATGCAGGAAAAAATTGACAAGTTACAGGAGAAACTTTCTGACCCTGAGCTATATACAAAGCAGCCGGAGGTATTCCAGAAAGCTACCGACGAACTGGCCAAACTACAGCAGGACATTGAAACGGCAGAAGAGCAATGGCTTGAACTGGAAATGTTACGGGAAGAAATTGAGGGTTAGTTGACCTGACTTTTCATTATAATGCATATATGATATAATTCCTTATGGATATAAAAATCAAAGCTGCTACAGAACTAGAGTTACCTGCTATCGTTGAATTAAATAAACAGGTTCAGCATCAGCATCATGTTCAATATCCCGATGACTTTATATTTCATGCCGAACCGGATCAGGTTTATGCGTTTTTTAAATCCGTACTTGAAGACGCTTCGCAAAAGATAGTGGTTGCTGAATGTAACCAAAATATAACCTCTTATCTCTGGTACCAGCATCAGCAAAAGCCAGCCAGTGCATTTGCCCATAAGGCTGACAGGTTGTATATACATCATGTCGTAGTCGATGAAAAATACAGACGGCTGGGTATAGCAAAATCACTTTTTGACTATGCCGATAAAGAAGCTGCGCAGATTGAAGGTTGCATGGTTGTTCTAGCAAGCTGGGCAAAAAATACAGATGCTCACGATTTTTTCCGATCAATGGGGTTTGATACCTACAGTCTTCAGTTCCGAAAAAAGCCCTGATCCTTTAATCCCTCCCCCCAGAACATGAACATTACATAAATGCTGTCTTCAAATAAGGTTCAAGTAGAGTTCCCTATATTCATACTCAAGATTAATGAAAACACAAATTTCAGGAGTTCACAGTATGAATATCCAAAGCTCTAAAAGTAAGATTAAAACATTTGCTTTAGCATTATCAGCAACTCTGGCAGTTACAGCCGGTACAAGTATCGTATCCACTTCAGCCCAGGCAAAGAAGTTCATAAAACCAGCAGCAACGGGGATAGGCTTTGCTCAATCCCGCCATTCAGCCAAAAGGCTCGCTGTTCGTGCATGGAGCAAAGCAGTACGCCGTGCTTATGGCCCAAAGTACGCTAATTTCTTCCAGTCCCGCTCCAGAAGAGTTTCATGTGATTATATTGGTCATGGCCGTGGAGTTTATCGAAAACGTTCTCTGCGACGTGGTGGTGTCATTGGAACACTTGGAAACGTAAGATCTCCATGGACCTGTACAGCTTTGGCACGTCCAGCCAGAAAGTTAGTTATTTCTGTACCTGATTATGGTGTTAAACCACTGGCCACCGGAGTTGGTTATGCATACTCCCGTGCCGGAGCAAAGGGCCTCTCAGTACGTGCCTGGACGAATGCAGTCAGTGACAGATATGGACGTCGTTACTCCAGTTTTTCCAGAGCTGCACGGAAGGATATTTCCTGCGATTACATCGGACGAAAACGCAGCTATCGAGGAAAAAGATTTCATAGCCGCGGTGGCGTATATGGAAGTGCCGGTAATGTTAATGCCCCCTGGACATGTACTGCAACCGGGCGCCCTCGCAGCTAATGCCTTGAACTAATATAATATACCCTCCCCCGCTATGCCGGAACCTTACCCCCAGGTTCCGGCACTTTTTATTTTTGTTCCAGCTGTTTCTTTAGTATTTCATTTTCCTCACGAAGCTTTTTAATTTCATCC
>JBOEGA010000186.1:0-7177 GCA_050633205.1 Methyloligellaceae bacterium
TGGCCGCACTTATCAATGTATCACCAAAATTTATCGTATTTACAGGCGGTGGTACTGAAGCAAATATGACGGCTTTGTCGCCTGAACTGGTGGCCGCAAATAAGCCGGGAAGCAACCCTGAAGATATTGTTCTCTTTATTTCCGAGATTGAGCACCCCTGCGTTCTGTCGGGTGGGCGGTTTCGTTCTGACAAAATACGGAAGTTACCAGTCTCGGGTGAAGGTGTGGTTATTCTCTCTGATTTAGAGGAAATATTAACGACATTCAAAAAAGAAAACCCAGATACACCATTTCTTGTTTCCGTAATGTTGGCTAATAATGAAACCGGTGCTATTCAGCCTGTACCAGCTATTGCGGAACTTGTGCATGAGCATGGCGGTTTACTTCATACTGATGCGGTGCAATGTGCCGGTAAGATAGCAATTGATTGTCAGACACTTGGTGCTGACCTGATATCATTATCTGCGCATAAGACAGGTGGCCCGCAAGGTGTTGGTGCGTTGGCACTTGGATCGGGCAAGCTGGTGATTGGTCAGCCAGTATTAAAGGGTGGCGGGCAGGAGCTGAACCGCAGAGCAGGTACTGAAAATGTTGCCGGAATTGCCGGGTTTGGTGCTGCGGCTGAAGAAGCTGCCAATGAACTGGGGGCCATAAAAGAAATTGAACGGCTGCGCGACAGGCTTGAAAGCGAGTTACTGGTTGCAGCACCGGAATTAACGATTTTTGCGAACAATATAGAACGTTTACCAAATACGAGCTGCATTGCAGTTGCGGGACTGACAGCGGAAACACTGCTTATTGCTCTGGACCTTAAGGGGATAGCTGTAAGCTCAGGTTCTGCATGTTCATCTGGCAAAGTTGACAGTTCGCATGTGTTGAAAGCTATGGGTGTTGATGGTGATCTGTTGCAGAGTGCTATTCGGATAAGCCTTGGCTGGAACAGTAAGGAACAGGATGTCGACAGGTTTGTAACGGCCTGGACTGACATTTATAAGAAATTCAGGAATAGCCGAGCAGCGGCTTAGATTATACAGAGAGTACGGAGAAATTCATGCCGGCAGTAAAAGAAACGATCGATCAGGTTAAGGAAATTGACGTCGATCAATATAAATACGGCTTTACAACCGACATTGAAATGGTGAAAGCGCCAAAGGGATTGAACGAAGATATTGTTCGTTTTATCTCAGAGAAAAAAGGCGAGCCAGACTGGATGCTTGAGTGGCGTCTTAATGCATATCGCCGCTGGTTGACAATGGAAGAACCTGACTGGGCTCGAGTAAGTCATCCGAAAATTGATTTTAATGATCTCTATTATTATGCAGCTCCAAAATCCATGGATGGTCCTAAAAGCCTGGACGAAGTTGATCCAGAGCTTCTGGAAACCTATAAAAAACTTGGTATTCCATTGAATGAGCAGGCCGTTCTGGCAGGCGTTCAGGGTGCCAAAGTTGCTGTAGATGCAGTCTTTGATAGTGTTTCAGTTGTAACCACGTTTAAAAAAGAGCTGGCAAAAGCCGGTGTGATTTTCTGTTCGATTTCAGAAGCGCTGAAAGAGCATCCTGATCTTGTCAGGAAGTATCTGGGTACCGTTGTTCCTACTTCTGACAACTATTATGCGACTCTGAACTCTGCAGTATTCTCTGACGGTTCGTTTGTTTATATTCCGGAAGGTGTTCGCTGCCCAATGGAGTTGAGCACTTACTTCCGTATTAATGAAATGAATACAGGACAGTTTGAGCGCACTTTGATTATCGCTGAAAAGGGTTCCTATGTAAGTTACCTTGAGGGCTGTACTGCTCCTATGCGTGATGAAAATCAACTTCATGCCGCTGTGGTTGAACTGGTGGCCCATGATGATTCCGAGATTAAGTACTCTACAGTTCAAAACTGGTACCCAGGTGATAAAGAAGGCAAGGGCGGAGTATATAACTTTGTAACCAAACGCGGTGATTGCAGGGGTAACAACTCAAAGATTTCATGGACACAGGTGGAGACAGGTTCTGCCATTACATGGAAATATCCAAGCTGTATTCTTCGTGGTGATAATTCAGTTGGTGAGTTCTACTCGATTGCAATTTCGAACGGTCATCAGCAGGTCGATAGTGGTACTAAAATGGTTCATTTGGGTAAGAACACTACAAGCCGGATTATCTCGAAAGGTATTTCTGCTGGCCATTCACAAAATACATATCGTGGTCTGGTATCTGCACACCGTAAAGCAACAGGCGCGAGAAATTTCACACAGTGTGACTCTCTGCTGATTGGTAATAATTGTGGTGCGCATACGGTTCCTTATCTGGAAGCGAAAAATTCCACTGCTGTTTTTGAACATGAAGCGACGACTTCCAAAATATCTGATGATCAGATGTTCTATTGCCAGCAGCGCGGCATGAATGAGGAAGAAGCTGTTGCATTGATTGTGAATGGTTTTGTTCGCGAAGTTATGCAGCATCTGCCAATGGAGTTTATGGCTGAAACGCAGAAGCTGATTGGGATCAGCCTTGAAGGAAGTGTCGGGTAAGCAATATGGGAAAGCTGTTAAAGATACTAATGACAATTGTGGCTTTAGCTGGCTTAACGACAGCAGCTTCTGCGCAGCAAGGGTTCAGGCCAATCGATGTAACTAACTGGAAGCCTGAAAATTCTGAAACGCCATTAGATCTGATAGCTTCATTATATAAAGGCTTTCCGGAAGCTCTTGAGGGCAAACCCAAGGTCAATATTAACCTGACGAAAAATGAAGACGGTAAGTCTTTTCTTATCCGTCTTGAGATGACCGGGTATCTTGATGATCATACTGATGGTGAAAGATACCGTGCTGTTGTGGTTCGTGATGGTGATAAGTGGCGGCTTAAATCACTGGGCAAACAGTGGAAATGTTATCGGGGATCAAATAAAGGGTGGCATACAAAAATCTGCCCCTAATCGTAACGAATAGAGAATATAAAATGCTTGAAATTAAAAATCTACATGCTGAAGTTGAAGGCGAAAAAATCCTTCGTGGTATAGATCTGACGATCCCTAAAGGCGAAATACACGCAATTATGGGGCCTAACGGATCTGGTAAATCTACGCTGTCATATGTACTTGCCGGTAAAGAAGACTATGAAGTGACAGAAGGTTCTATCAGCTGGAACGGTGAAGAGCTTCTTGAGCTTGAACCTGATGAGCGTGCAGCAGCTGGTGTTTTCCTGGCATTCCAGTACCCAATGGAGATACCTGGAGTTGCTACAATGACATTTCTTCGTACTGCGATGAATGCTCTTCGCAAAGCAAAAGATGAGGACGAACTTTCCACTCCTGACTTTATGCGTATCGTAAAAGAAAAAGCAGCAACTTTGAATGTAACGATGGAAATGCTGAAGCGTCCGTTGAATGTTGGTTTTTCGGGTGGTGAGAAAAAGCGTCTGGAAATACTTCAGATGGCCTTGCTTGAGCCTAGTTTCTGCATTCTTGACGAAACAGATTCAGGTCTGGATATTGATGCTCTTCGTATTGTTTCTGAAGGTGTAAACCTTCTTAAAGACGAAAACCGGGCAATGCTGGTTATTACTCACTATCAGCGCCTGTTGAACTATATTGTTCCGGACAAGGTTCATGTCATGTCAAAAGGCAAGATTGTAGAAACCGGTGGTAAAGAGCTGGCTCTTGAGCTTGAGAAATCAGGTTATGCGAATTTCGGTGGCGAAGCTGCGTAAGTGCAAGGAAACAGACAATGAATATGGCTGTACAAGCAAAAAAAACAAAAGCCGAGCAGGAGTATTCAGATCAGTTTAAAGCTGCTCTTGATACACTGCCTGGTGATGCGTCTGTTAAAGAGGTACGCGCTAAAGCTATTACACGTTTCGAAGATATCGGTTTGCCAAACCGCCGTGTAGAGGAATGGAAATATACTGATCTGCGTGCAGCATTTCAGGAAGCCTATCCTGTTGCAAAACATGATACGGCGGATCTGACAGATGCTGAACTGAAAGCTGCTTGCGGTTCTTTTGCCGAACTGGATTGCTATCGTGTGGTTTTTGTCAATGGTCGTTACCGTGCTGATAAGTTCGGGTATGGGAATGGAATAGACGTTCAGTCACTGAATGATCTTTTTGAGGAAAAACCTTCCTGGGTTCTTGAGCAGCTACAAAAAGCAATTACATTTCCAGAGAATGATGCCTCACTAGCACTTAATTCTGCATTTATGACTGACGGGGTTGCTGTTCAGATTTCCAGTCAGATTGATAAGCCAGTCCATATTGTGTTTATAAATCGTGGCAGTGAAGCTTCTTCAGTTAACACAAGGAATATCATTTCGGTTGCTGAGGGTTCCAGTGCAACTATTGTGGAGCAGTTCGTAACGCTTGGTGATACTGCGTTTCAGACCAATACTGTTACAGAAACTGTGCTTGGTAATGGTGCTGAACTGAACCATATCAAGGTTCAAACAGAAAGTGCTACCGGCAGTCACCTGTCAACCTGGACGGTTACTATCGGGGAGAAGGCCCGGTACAGCCCATTCCAGCTTACATCCGGTGCAGCTTTATCTCGTGATCAGCTTCATGCAAGATTTGATGGCGAATATGCTTCAATTAATTTTGGTTCAGTTTTTCTTGGCCGTGACAAGCAGCATGCAGATACTACGCTGGTTGTAGATCATGCGGTGCCGCATTGCGAAAGCCGTGAGCACTATAAAGGTGTGATGGCTGATAAAGCCCGGGGTGTTTTCCAGGGCAAGCTAATGGTTAAGAAAATTGCGCAGAAGACTGATGGCAAGCAGATGGCTCAGGCGCTTCTGTTATCTGAAGATGCCGAGTTTGATGCAAAGCCGGAGCTGGAAATTTTCGCTGATGATGTGGTTTGTGGTCATGGTGCTACTTCCGGTCAGATTGATGAAGATCTTCTGTTTTACCTGAGAGCCAGAGGTATCCCCGAGGTACAGGCAAAAGCTCTTCTTATTCAGGCTTTCACTGGTGAAACTCTTGAACTGGTTGAAAATGAAGATATTCGTGAATGTCTGTCTGCTATCGTGGTGGACTGGCTTGGCACTGCCAAAAGTGAGGTATGATGAGTAACGGCGAATATGATGTCAGCCGCATTCGTCAGGATTTTCCAATACTTTCTCGTGAAGTACATGGAAAGCCACTGGTGTATCTGGATAATGGCGCTTCAGCGCAGAAGCCGAAAGCTGTTCTGGATGCTATTCAAAAGGCCTATGCTGAAGAATATTCCAATGTACACCGTGGACTTCATTTTCTGAGTAATGCAGCAACGGAAAGTTATGAGAATGCCCGTAAGAGTGTTCGCAAGTTTCTGAATGCTCCCTCAAATGACGAGATCATATTCACCAAGAATGCGACGGAAGCAATAAACCTTGTCGCGCAGTCATATGGCGGAATGGTTATTGGCGAGGATGATGAAATTGTCCTTTCTGTAATGGAGCATCATTCAAATATAGTTCCATGGCATTTCCACCGTGAACGCAGTGGTGCTGTGTTAAAATGGGCTCCTATTGCAGATGACGGTTCATTCAGCATTGATGAGTTTGAAAAGTGTCTGTCTCCCAAAACGCGGATGATTGCGATTACGCATATGTCTAATGTTCTGGGGACTGTCGTGCCTATTAAAGAAGTCATTGCATTAGCTCATTCTCGAAATATTCGTGTATTGATTGATGGTAGTCAGGGAGCTGTTCATCTGCCTGTTGATGTGCAGGACCTGGATGCGGACTTTTATGTGATGACGGGCCACAAACTTTACGGTCCATCCGGTATTGGTGTTCTTTATGCAAAGAAAGAACTACTAGAGCGGATGCCACCCTATATGGGCGGTGGTGAAATGATTGGCACTGTCAGTATGGATAAAATTACCTATGCTGAGCCACCTCACCGTTTTGAAGCTGGTACTCCACCAATTGTGCAGGCTATTGGTTTAGGTGCTGCTGTTGACTATATAATGGAAGTGGGCCGTGAAAAAATAACGGCTCATGAAGACAAGTTGATTGCCTATGCCCATAAGCGCATAAGAGCTTTGAACAGAGTTCGGATTTATGGCGATGCACCAGGAAAAGGTGCGATATTGTCGTTTTCAGTTGAGGGCGCTCACGCTCACGATGTCAGTACAATTATTGACAGATATGGTATTGCTGTCAGGGCCGGAACTCATTGTGCTGAACCCTTGATGGCACGCTTTGGGGTTACGTCAACCTGTCGTGCATCATTTGGCATGTATAATACAATGGAAGAAGTTGATGCTTTGGCGGATGCTCTCATAAAAGCAGAAAGTTTTTTCGGGTAAGGTTGGTGAGTAAAATGAATGATATGAGCGATGATATGCCAGAAAAAAAACAGGAAGAGCAGGGCGTTGAAGCCAGTTCTACTGACCAGACGACGGCATTGAGCGAAGAAGAAATTGAAACGCTCACAAATGATATGATTGCCGCTCTCAAGACAGTTTACGATCCTGAGATACCATGTGATATTTATGAACTGGGCCTGATATACAGGATTGATGTTGATGATGATCGCAATGTCGTTGTTGATATGACTTTGACAGCACCTGGGTGTCCTGTTGCAGGGGAAATGCCTATCTGGGTAGAGAATGCTGTACGTTCGGTTGCCGGTGTAGCTGATGTGACCGTAAATCTGGTTTTTGATCCTCCCTGGACGCAGGACCGTATGTCTGATGAGGCACGTGTTGCGTTGAACATGTTTTACTAGTGAAATTTAGCGGTGAAAGTATTATATTAGAGCTATGGCAAGCAGAATTGTAAGACCCAAAGTCATGACACTTTCAGATGCAGCGGCAACGCGCATTTCAGAGATCATTGCAAAATCTGATAAAAAGATACTTGGACTGAGAGTTGGTGTCAAAAACGGCGGCTGTGCAGGCATGGAATATACCATGGAGTATGCTGAAGAAGTTGTACCGCTTGATGAAGCTGTTGAGGATAAAGGTGTAACAATCTTTATTGATCCAAAGGCTATTCTGTTTTTGCTTGGTACAGAAATGGATTACAAGGTTGATGTGCTTTCTTCGGGATTTGTTTTTAATAACCCTAACCAGACAAGTGCATGTGGTTGTGGAGAGTCTGTAGAAATTTCTCCGGTTTCGGAAGATGTCAGAAAAGATTACGAAAATAAAGCTCTATAGCAGAATTACTGACTTTGTATTTTAGGTGTACTAGCCTCGACAA
>JBOEGA010000187.1:0-404 GCA_050633205.1 Methyloligellaceae bacterium
ATAATCCGTCCGTTATTCAGGACAACTTCAAGAGGGGATGTCTGTTTTTCCGGCTTTGTTTTACGGTCTGTAATAACTTCTACCGGGAAAAAAGTGCTGCCAGTTTCAGGAGACGGCTTACGGGCTTTCTTAAAAGCTTTCCGCCAGAGATAAATCTGATTGGGGTGAACATCATTACGAAGGGCAACGTCCTTCTGTATAGCTCCGGGAGCCTCAGCTTCAGCAACAATGCGAAGCTTCTCCTCGTCAGACCAATGCCGACGACGCTCCTTACCTGTGATAACTTCAATACGCTGCATGGTGGCACTATGATAGGTCTATTATTAGGTCTAATAATTGGATAACAAAGTGTCAGTCTGGCAGAGCAGGGGAAAATCGCAAGGCGTGTCAGGCCGGACGGTTAC
>JBOEGA010000188.1:0-13772 GCA_050633205.1 Methyloligellaceae bacterium
CTTTAAAGCTAATCAGGTAGAAATATAGAACCATCAGCTAAAAGGTCCTGTTTTTACCCAAGGCGCAATATATGACTACTTTTCGCAACATGCGTCTGCAAACCAGGCTATTGATTTCCTTTACATTTCTTTCAATACTTGCTGTGACGATAGTAATAACCTCTCTCTATCTGATCTCGATCACACAGGAGCGGAATTTTTCCGAAATCGGCCTTCAAACTATTTTAATTGTTATTGCGGCAGGTGCTGGCATTTCCTTTATAGGAGGAATAATAATCGCCCAGAGCTTTATAAAACCTATGGCAAATCTGATCGAAATAATGCGTCGGCTGGTTGAAGAAGAGGGAGAAGTTAATGTCCTGTATACCAATCAGGATAATGAGTTAGGCGATATGGCCCGCGCTCTTGAAGTATTCAAAAAAAATGTAGCCGAGCGCGAAAGACTGGAAAACATTCAGGCTGAGCAGGCAGAAAAAGTCATCAGATATGCCCAGGAAGCCGCACGGGCAAAAGAAATGAAAGTGGCCCTTGATAAAGAAAGAGAACTCTCCGAACTGCAACGCCAGTTTATCTCAATGGCATCTCATGAGTTCCGCACACCCCTTGCCATCATAGACCTCGCCGTACAGAAATTATCCAGACGGGCAAAAAAAGACCAGTTAACTCCTGACGGAACACTGGAATCCATGGGCAAAATACGCAACGCTGTTCAGCGTATGACCCGCCTCATGGAAAGCACTCTGGTCGCAGCCAGAATGGAAGCCGGTAAAATACAGATAACCATTGAGCCCTGCGATATTCATAAGCTTCTCGTAGATATCTGCACATCGCTTGACGAAGTATCTGAACGGCATGACATCAGACTGAACGCTGTTGACCTGCCCGAAACAATTATGGCAGACACCCCCGCTGTTGGTCAGATAGTATCAAACCTGCTTGCAAATGCCGTAAAATACGCTCCGGATTCACCAGACATAGAAGTCAATGCGCACGAGGAAAATGATCAGGTTATTATTTCAGTGACTGATTATGGCCTGGGAATAGATAAGGAAGACCTCAAAAATATCGGAGAACGCTTCTTTCGTGCAAAAACTTCGACCGGAATTGCCGGAACCGGTATCGGCCTCAATCTGGTAAAAGCCCTTGTAGAAGAGCATGAGGGCAGCTTCTCTCTGGAAAGCGAGCTGGGCAAAGGCAGCACCTTAACCATCAGCTTGCCCATTGAAGGCCCTGCCCAGGAAGAGAAAAAGCCCGCGGAAATGATTGTTGCCTAGGCTCAGGAGGATAAGGCACTATCCATAGAGGTCAGAAATTTGGCACAAGCCCCAGATCTACAATACCATCACTGACAAGACTTACCGTACTATCCTGAACAATAATCCGGTTATCGAGGGTATAATCACCAAGACGGTCAACAACAATATGCACGTCACTTCCAACCTGCGTAATATTATGGATCAGATCTACGCGATCAATCAGAATAACATCCCCCTCAATATAATTATAATCAGCAATAATATCCCCATCAATATCTGAAGGCATACTGCCACTTGACCCTTCATAAGGTAAAATTCCAAACGAAAAAATATCGGCCCCGCTACCTCCGAAAAACATATCAGAGCCCGGACCGCCATCCATAAAGTCGACACCCTGATTTCCGTTCACCAGATCATTACCTGAACCCGCAAGTATATGATCATTACCGGTACCACCCGCAATCAGATCGTCACCACCATTAGCAATAATAAGGTCATTCCCGCGATTACCCAGTATCCAGTCTGTCTGATCACCACCATTCAGACCATCATCATTACCCGATCCGTTCAGATAGTTAAAATACCGGCTATCCCCCCCATGTGATGTTTTCATTCCAGATCCCGGAGGAATGTCTATCCCAGAATTCATCCAGATAATCAATAACATGTTCCAGTCTACCCGGCATAATATCTTGCTCCATATATTTTATAAATGCATTTGCATATATATTATCAGAAGCAAAATAATATCATTCCAGGCAGGAACAGATAAAGTGACTAATATTCATCATAGCAGTGAGAATAACTCATCATCAGCAAGACAGGCATCTGCTAGGCTGCAGCATCTTCAGCCCGGATAGCAGCAATCTCTGCCAGCTTCTTCACCAGAGACCTCACACCTTTCAATCGCGCTTCAGGAGTATCCCACAGAACCTGATACAGAATTTTCTGGTCCGGCTGAATCTTAACTGTTTTGCTCCATTCATTTACAAAAGCAATAAGCCCGTCAGGATTAGCAAATTCGTTACGGCGGAAAGTAACAACTGCACCTTTGGGTCCTGCCTCAACCTGCTCGATATTGGCCTGACGGCAGTAGGACTTGATCCTGACAATTTCAAGAAGATAACGAACCTCATCAGGCATTTCACCAAAACGGTCAACAAGCTCGGCGGCAAAGCCTTCCAGCTCGGTCGGGTCTTCGACTTTGGAAAGTCTGCGGTAAAGGTCAAGCCTGAGCTGAAGATCAGGAACATATTTATCAGGAATAAGCACAGCCGTTCCGATAGCAATTTGCGGCGACCACTGGTCTTCAACCTCAAGCTCACCACCACCTTTCAGCATGGCAACTGCTTCTTCCAGCATGGACTGGTAAAGCTCAAAACCAACTTCTTTAATATGCCCGGACTGCTCATCTCCAAGCAGATTACCAGCTCCACGAATATCCATATCATGGCTGGCCAGGTTAAATCCTGCCCCAAGCGTATCAAGAGACTGCAGCACTTTAAGGCGCTTTTCTGCCGTATCCGTCATCTTCTTGTCAGCCGGTATCGTGAAATATGCATAGGCACGTGTTTTGGATCGCCCTACCCGTCCCCGCAACTGATAAAGCTGAGCAAGACCAAACATATCTGCTCTGTGAATTATCAATGTATTTGCTGTCGGAATATCCAGCCCGGATTCTACAATCGTGGTGGACAGAAGCACATCATATTCACGGTCATAAAAAGCATTCATGATATCTTCAAGCTGACCGGGTGCCATCTGGCCATGAGCCTTGGCAACCTTCAGTTCCGGCACATGCTCTTTCAGAAACTCTTCAATTTCAGCCAGATCAGATATACGCGGGCAGACATAAAAACTCTGGCCACCACGATATCTCTCACGAAGCAGCGCCTCTCGCAGAATAACCGGATCAAACGGAGAAATAAATGTCCGCACAGCAAGTCTGTCAACCGGAGGCGTTGTAATCAGGGACAGCTCACGTACACCTGTCAGAGCAAGCTGAAGCGTTCTCGGAATTGGCGTAGCAGTTAAGGTCAGCACATGAATATCCTCACGCAACAGCTTCAGACGTTCTTTATGCTGCACACCGAAATGCTGCTCCTCGTCAATAATCAATAGCCCGAGATCGTTAAACTCAATCCCCTTTCCAAGCAGCGCATGAGTACCAACGACAATATCAACCTGGCCTTCTTTAATTTCCTGTTTAACCTTGTTCAGCTCTTTGTTACCAACCAGTCTCGAAGCCTGAGCCAGCTTGATTGGGAATCCTTTAAACCGCTCCACAAAGGTCGTATAATGCTGCCGGGCCAGCAATGTCGTGGGTACAACCACAGCCACCTGCTTACCTGCCATAACAGCAACCATAGCAGATCTCAAAGCCACCTCGGTTTTGCCAAAACCAACATCGCCACAGACCAGACGATCCATGGGTTTACCGCTCGCCAGATCATCAATCACCGCATGAATACTGGTTTCCTGATCCTCAGTTTCCTCATACGGAAAGCGCGCGCAGAACTCCTCATACACGCCCTCTGGTGGCTGCAGAACTGGGGCCTCTTTCAAAGCGCGCACAGCGGCCACCTTGATAAGCTGATCTGCAATCTCCCGAATACGCTGTTTCAGCTTGGCTTTTCTGCTCTGCCATGCCGAACCACCGAGGCGGTCAAGCTGCACAACCATATCATCTGAACCATAACGGGTCAGAAGCTCGATATTCTCAACAGGAAGATAAAGGCGGTCATCACCATGATACATCAGAACCAGACAGTCATGAGGAGCACCAACAGCCTCAATCGTCTTCAGCCCGGTAAAACGGCCAATACCATGATCCGCATGAACAATATAATCACCAACACTGAGACTTGCCGCATCAGAGAGAACATCAGCCCCCTTCTTCGCTTTTTTACGGCTCCGAACCAGACGGTCACCGAGAATATCCTGCTCGCCAATAACAGCATAGTCGGGTGTTTCAAATCCTGTCTCAATACCAAGAACAGCAAGCCCGACCTTGTTTCCAACCAGCTTGTCAACGCCCTGCCAGCTCTCAATATTCTTGATTGCCTTCAGCCCGTGCTCGGATAGCAGATGCCCCAGCCTCTCACGCGCACCAACACTCCAGCAGGCAACAACCACTTTTTTTCTACGATGCTGCAGGTCAGCAATATGCTTCACTACCGTATCAAAAACATGCACCGCATCCGAACTACGCTCAGCAGCAAAAGAACGCCCATGACGCCCTTCAAAGGAGAAGGTCTCAATCCCGCGCAGATCATCCGGCGTTTCAAATGGAGAGAATGTACGAATCCGGCGATCTTCCAGATTGGTGTTCCACTCTTCCTCAGAAAGAAACATCATTTCATGAGGGACAGGCTTATAAGGTGCAGCGCCAAAATTTGATTGTTCCAGCGCAAGATATCTCGACTCATAATGGTCAACAATCTGCTCCATCCGCCGTTTACGGGCGTCTTCTGCCAGATTATCAAAGCTCACAAGCGCATTAGGGAGGTAGTCGAACAATGTCTCAAGATTATTATGAAACAATGGCAACCAGTGCTCCATGCCCTGAAAACGGCTGCCGCTGGATACGGCTTCATATAGCGGATCAGCTTCCTTGACCGCACCGAAAAGCTCAACATACCTCTGACGGAAAGTACTGGTAATACTCTTGCCATAAGCCAGTTCGGAGATCGGCATAAGCACGATTTTAGCCAGATTTCCGGTTGTACGCTGGCTCTCGGCATCAAACTGGCGAAGGCTTTCAAGAGTATCCCCAAAAAAGTCGAGACGGATCGGCTTGCTGTGCCCTGTCGGGAATAAATCCAGAATACCACCACGCACAGCATATTCGCCAACTTCCATAACAGTGCCAGAACGCACAAAGCCCATAGCTTCGATACGCGCAATCAGCTTTTCCATATTAATGCCATTACCCGGCGCAATCCGCACCATGGTCTGGCGCATAAACTTGCGGGATGGAACACGCTGCTGAACGGCATTTACCGTAGACAGAACAATAGTAGGAGCTTTGATTTTGGAAACTGACAGGCGGGCGAGAGCAGTAAGACGCTTTGCCGTAATATCCTGATTGGGTGAAACCCGGTCATAAGGAACGCAATCCCATGCCGGAAACTGTACGACCTTTACGTCAGGAGCAAAAAAACGCAGGGCCCCTGCAATTGCTTCCATCCGCTGGTCATCACGGGCAATATGGAGAACCGCCTTGCCTTCTTCCTCCTCAGCAAAAACAGATTTGGCCATTTCTCCAAGTATATAGCCATCAAAACCTTCCGGCACCGCATTGATAGCCGCAAAGCCTGCTGCATGACATATACTCTGAATTCGCTCTTTAACGCTCATTTTAGACCAAACCTAATTCACCAAACCCAAACCTAGTTTACCAACCCGTGAAACTCACGTATCTTCGCGATCAAATCGGTATAATCATTATCAGCTTCAAACTCTTTACGCATAATCCATGCCTCAAGGTCTCTGTCAGGAAGTCCCAGAAACTCTTCGATTTCCGTAAGCTCATCCTCTGACATGCCGGGAATAAGTTCTGTTGAATATTTTCCGACAATCAGATCCATTTCCTTTGTTCCACGATGATTAGCGCGGTAAATTGCACGGCGTTTACGAATTTCTGTTTCGTCATTTTCTGCAGACATCAGGGCTCAAAATCTCCGAATGTTATTTTGTGATCACCTGTATGACGCCAAAACGGGCGGATGTCAGCCCAATATAAGACGTTATTTGGTGGAAATACTCAGGTTTTGGCTTTTACCACAGCTTTTGCTGATTATTATAGGGGAAAAATTGCCTCCCGGATTAGGGTCTAAAACCAGATATGAGTACACGCCCGGAAATACTGAACCCACTCTTCTCTGAGGCCACAGTCCTCGAAGGTGTCGGACCAAGAAATGTCAAACTGCTGAAAAAGCTCCTGCGTACTCCTTCTGATCTGGATGTACCAAGGGTCATTGACCTCATCTGGCATATGCCGACAGGTGTTGTAGACCGTCGCGCCCAGCCTGAAGTGGTTGCGGCAATGCCAGGCCAGATTGTAACCCTGAAGGTCCGTGTGCTGTCTCATAAGGCCCCTCACCCGAATAACAGACGCGCTCCACACCGGGTTATCTGTGAGGATGAATCTGATCAGATCACGCTCGTGTTTTTCCGCATGAGAAGCGCTTTCATTCAGGAAATTCTCCCCGTTGGCGAAACCCGCTATATATCCGGCCGGGTAGAAGCCTATGGCGACCAGATGCAGATGACCCACCCAGACCATGTGGTCACTGAAAAGGAATTCGAGACCCTGCCCCTGCTTGAGCCCGTTTATCCGCTTACAGCAGGCCTGAGCAACAAGGTACTTGGAAAAATCGTCCTTAAAGCCCTTGATCATATGCCGGATCTGCCTGAATGGCAGGATGCCGCCTGGCTGGATAAGCACAAATGGCCCACATTCAATGACAGCCTGAGACGCCTTCACAGACCGGAAGTCGAGACCGATCTCGCCGTAACCAGCCCTGCGAGAACCCGTCTTGCCTTTGATGAACTGCTGGCCAACCAGCTTGCTCTGGCTATGGTCCGGGAAAACCTGAAAAAAACCAAAGGCCGCCCTCTGGTCGGCACTGGTGCACTTTCAGACAAAATCCGTGCAGCCCTGCCCTTTTCTCTTACCGGCTCACAGGAAGAAGCCCTGAAAGAAATCGCTGCAGACATGTCTCAGCCCTTCAGAATGCTGCGCCTGCTTCAGGGGGATGTAGGAAGCGGAAAAACCGTTGTTGCCCTGCTCGTAATGGCCATTGCCCTTGAAGCTGGTGGCCAGACTGCCATGATGGCCCCTACAGAAGTCCTTGCGCGGCAACATATGGAAACACTGCTGCCCCTCACAGATGCTGTCGGTCTGAAAGTCGAACTGCTGACAGGCCGTGAAAAGGGCCGCACACGCAAGGATATACTGGGACGGCTGGAATCCGGTGATACGGATATTCTGCTTGGCACTCATGCGCTATTTCAGAGCGATGTTATCTTCAAAGACCTTGCCCTCGCAATCATCGATGAGCAACACCGCTTCGGTGTCCACCAGCGCATGGCCCTGCAAAGCAAAGGACAGGGCGCGGGAACTGATATGCTGGTAATGACAGCAACCCCAATTCCAAGAACTCTGTTGCTCACCCATTATGGCGATATGGAAGTCTCCCGACTGACAGAAAAACCCGCCGGCCGTAAACCCGTTGCCACCAGAGTGGTGCCGGTTGAACGCATAGAAGACATCTATGCAGGTATCACCCGCGCTATTGAGACAGGCACCCAGATTTACTGGGTTTGCCCTCTTGTCGAAAGCTCCCAGAAGATTGATCTCGCAGCTGCGGAGGAACGTTTTGCTCACCTTCAGCAGAGATATGATGAAAAGGTTGGCCTTGTTCACGGGCAGCTTAAGGGCAAGGAAAAAGACGAAGTCATGGCAAAGTTCTCATCCGGCGAGCTTTCCATTCTTGTATCTACCACTGTCATTGAGGTCGGCGTAAATGTTCCTAATGCATCTATTATGGTGATCGAACATGCAGAACGTTTTGGTCTTGCCCAGCTGCACCAGCTACGGGGGCGTGTCGGCCGAGGCGAAACCCAGTCCTCGTGTATCCTGCTGTATCAGTCTCCCTTAAGCACAACCGCAAAATCCCGTCTTGAAACCATGCGCAGTACCGAAGACGGCTTCATTATTGCAGAAGAGGATTTAAAGCTCCGTGGTGGCGGAGAAATTATGGGTACCCGTCAAAGCGGCTTACCCGAATTCAAACTCGCAGACCTTCCTAACTTCAAGGACCTTCTTGCAGCAGCAAGCGATGATGCAAAACTGATCATATCCAAAGACCCAATGCTGATTTCAGAACGCGGCAAGGCTTTAAAGAATTTACTCTATCTGTTCGAGTGCGACGAGGCAGTTCGCCTGTTTCGGGCAGGTTAATGTAACCCAACTCTCTATCCGTAAAACTCAGATCTCTATTACAAGGCACATCATTCACAAAAAAGTCACCTTCAGGCCTTTAGGCTATTGCTTTTACAACAAAGATAACTATCTAAAATTACTACAACTAACCTCCAGCCAACCATCCGCATGAGGATCATATGTCGAAAAACATCACACGCCTGAACCCTCCCACTATGCCAAATTCAGAAAACATGGGGTACTCACAGATTTCCATCGTTGAACCCGGCCGAATGGCTTATGTCTCTGGACAGGTTGCAATACCACCGGATGGAGGCCCGGTACCATTGGATATTGCCGCTCAAAGTAAAATAGCATCTGCAAATGCTAAAGCTGCTCTGGATGCACTGGGCGCCACACCTCAGGATATTGCAATTCTTCATTGCTTTATCACTGATCTGGATAACGAAAAAATGGAAAAAGCATTTCCCATCGTTCTCGAAATGCTCGATGGTGCCATGCCATCAATTACAGGTATTGGTGTCGCTGCTTTAGCAAGTCCGGATTTTATGATAGAAATTGAACTCACTGTTCGATTACCCGATTAATTTCCTGCCCCGGAGAAATTCGGGGCATAACAATGCACAAAGAGCTCGACACTAACAATAAGCCACCTACCGTGATTGCAGATATTTCAGAAAGCTCTGGTACTGCTTCATCTTTTCATCTTCAGACAGCTCCTTTGGATCAGCATCAGATTTCAACTCAAGCATTTTCAGAAAAACCTTATAGGATACACCAACAGCGTTTTTCTCTGCTCCCTGCCCGATCAGGTCTTTCGCCAGATCCGAACGTTTCCATTCCGGTATGGTGCTGGCAAGATTGATCTCACGCCATTTCGGATGCCTTCCTGACTCCATAAACTTGTCAAACTTCCCGACAAGACGCTCTATAAAATTTCTCACCTTGAGCTTTCTTTTTTCATTTCTGCTCAGCGACCAGTTAAATACAGCCAGCACTACACCATTCGCTGCGGTAGGAACTGTTTCACCTTTTTTAATCAGATTTGGGTATTGCTCGTGCTGCAGCAGAGTTGGCAGGTAAAATGTCTCAAGAACATTTTTCAATGGTGTTTTAAAATAATCATCATTAAAGAAAGTTACCGGAATAAAGTGCAACCCTTCATCTGACCGGATTGTTCTGATTGTATCAATCGGTGCACCACCAATCCAGGCAATCGCATCCAGCTCACCCTTCCGCAGTTTTTCAAGGGCAACCGTATGTGCATAATGTGTATACTTAACCCTGACCCCTAGTAATTCCAGAATATTACTGCTGGTAATATGCGTCCCGCTCCCGGGCTTCGCAATATTAATTGTCTTTCCGTTCAGCTGACGGATATTGGTGATTTTCCTGCTGCCGATAACATGCCACTCCGCATTGTACAGCTTTGCAATATAATGTACTCGCTCAAAGATATCATTATACATACTCCAGTTTTCACCGCGAAGATGGGCAAGAATATCTGTCTGAACAATTGCCAGATCAACACCATGAAGAAACATGACATCAAGAACATTCTGTTTTCCGCCCTCCCCCATAAGCGGTATGATACGAAGAGCCATCCTGTTTGATGTTTCCTGCTCATTCAGTACATTTTTGAGATCCTGCGCAATGCGTATCTGCGTATCAGACTCTCCTCCGACAACAATCCGTACAGTATTACTGTTGGTTCCCCGTCGCAGCGCATTCATCCGTGCAGATTTACTGTTTCTCTTCTGCTGCTTTGAGGAGCTTCTGGACCTTTTGTATTTTTTCTTGGGTAATTTAGGCTGGATCACTTCATAATCCAGAACCTGTGCACTGGCATTATTGGTAAATACCATCGCAACCAGAGAACATATGATGAAAAAAGAATAGATAAAACACTGCCTGCGCACGACCTGCTCCCGGGTTCTATTTCTTATTATAAGTCAGATCATTCTGGTTCAGGATGCTACACACTGGATTTTTCCATACTTCCGGAACATTACTATTATTTTTTATGGGTAATATGGAATTATCAGTACTCCCGGTAAATTGTTCATTCGTATAAACGATAGATATCAACTGATTGTTTTAAAATACACTTTGTTTTTATATAACCACATAGAGACAGTGCCTTCCCCACCCGGAACTACATACTGCATTCAGCTTCTGAATTCCATATCACCGACCATTGAATTATGCAGACTCCAGCACCTCGGTTGTTATTTTTCATAACCTCACCGGGTTGTGGAAATTTGTCGTAAATACAGTCGAATCTGATTGATTGTGGTGACAATTAGACATTGTGTCAGCAATTAGCCTAGCTAATTTCCATAACAAAGAAATATTGCAGTTTTTCATACTAACTATGTTTAATACGCCACACTGAGGTAGCATGATATGTTGCGCACCAATGGATAACATTTACAGATATGAGTGAGAGAATGAATAGATACGCATTGGCATTAATCCCCATGATCCTCCTCCCTCTGCAAGCGGTAGAAGCGGCTAGCCCGGAAGAAGGTGCAGTAAAAAAATATATCACCGCATTAACTGCAGGTAGCAAGGAGAACGTAGCAAGTGCAATGTGCAGGACTATCAGTAATGAAGCTCCTGAAAAACAGGTTTTGATGCGCTTTCTATTTGGCCCCGAAGGTTTCGAATCCGACACAGCCAATAGTGAGGATCAGATCAAGGCCGTAAGAAAGCTTATTGATCTTTCAAAACTAAATTACGAATTTGTTGACACAGGCCCTAACAGAACCGCCGCTGTCGTCAAGGTTTCAGGCGATATGCGCGAGGTCAACAGCTGGAAAACCTTCGAACGTTTTGTTCGAGAACGTGACAGATCCAATTATGCATTCGTAACTCTGGAAGATAAAGACTGGCGTTTCTGCGGTTTCCTGACAATAGGTCATGCGCAGAAAATGGCTCAACTATACAACTGGGGAAGCAAATCCAAAAAGGCTTCGGCGGCCTCAACAGCCGTTACTCCTAAAAAAACAGCAGCAGCTTCAAATGTAAAATCATCAAATGAGCTTGCTGTGGAAAATTTTCCTGAGCCGAAAATAATTGATATTGATCTCTCAAAGTTATATCCGCAGAAAAAAACTGAAAAGAAAGTTGTTGCGGAAAAGAAAGTTCCGGAAAAAGAAACAACTGTAGCTGCGATCCCGGTAATCAATATTGATTTATCAAAACTTTACCCGCCAAAGAAAACAAAAATTGTTCGCCCCAAAACTGTCGACCTTTCACTGTCCAAACTTGAGCAGCAGAAAAAAGAACAACAGATTATTGCCGCCACCAGACCTGCTGTCATAGATATCAATCTTGGCAGGCTAAAGCAGGCAGGTCTCTATGAGGGAGCTAGCCGAGAAAACAGTCAGGTCGCCAGTACTGAAAAAGACGATGACAAAGGAGAAATTCTTTATCAGGACTTCACACTAAGTGCCGACAAAAGATGGATTGTTGTTGCCAGTCGTGAAGATCCTATGGAGGCAAAAAATATTGCAACAGGATTTCTGGAGCATTTCCCGAGCACTCAGGTCATCAAGACAGATAACGGCTGGTATGCGGTAGTGATCGGTAACCTGCCCAGCAAAAATGCCATGAACAGGCTGAGATATTTCAAGGAAACTCAGGTCGTTCCCAAAGATGCGTTTCTTTCTACAGGTCAGAGATTCCTCAAACGCTACTGGGCATCAAAAGCACTTATAAAAGCTGAAAAGCTGTAAGCAACCGCACATAAAACATACAGGAAACATGGCCCTGAGTGCTATGTTTTCTGCAAGTCCTCAAATCCCGCATCAAGGCCGGCAATAAACCATTTAGACAACCGCTTTGCCAGAGCCTGAGTTGTTTCCGCAGAATAATAGGAGGGGTTAAGTTTCCCATCCAGCACAAGCATCACAAAGCCATGAAATGTGGACCAGACTGTAACTGCAGCAGTTTCCACCGCTTCCTCATTATTTACCCCATTGTTTTGATAATGCTGGACGATTGCCTGCGTAATTGGCTCATACGCAGCTTTGGCTTTTAGCTTCACTTCCGGATAATCATGCCAGTCCGCTATCCCAACCCCAAACATCAGCCTGTACAGTTGAGGATGCTTCAAAGCAAATTCAACATAACCTTCCATAAGCACAACAATGCGCTCTTCAGGATTTTCAACACCTTCTGATACACCGCAGTTATAATCCAGAAACTCCTGAAAGCCTCCAGCCGCTACAGTAGCAAGCAAATGCTCCTTGCTCTGAAAATGATTATACGGAGCTGTTCTTGAAACTCCCACCTGCCGGGCAATCTCACGGAACGATATTGCCTCGGGCCCACTCTCTTCAAGCATTTTTCGTGCGACATCAACCAGCGCCGTCTTCAGATCCCCATGGTGGTAATTTCGTTCTTCGCTATCTTTATTATCTTCCATAAACCAGTTTTCGCTCAAAAAATCGAACAGCTATATTGACACCGTCCATATCCTCACTATCTAATGAAGATTAGTTAATGACGCCGTCAACATTATCCCCTGCCGGATTTCCGTGCAACAGGGAAGCAAAGTAATTGCATGTTTTTTATGAAATAAAGGGAAACCTATGTTGAAACTCAAGATAAACGGTAAGTCGCGCCCGGTTGAGGTACAGCCGGACAAACCTCTTTTATGGGTTCTGAGAGAAGATGCTGCTTTAACAGGCTCCAAATTTGGATGCGGAGTTGGTGCATGTGGTGCCTGCACCGTCCTGATTGACGGCGAAGCTGTCAGATCATGCTCTTATCCGGTGGAAGAAGCAGTAGGCAAAGAGGTAACAACAATCGAAGGCCTCGCCACAGAAGCAAACCTGCCGGCTGGGGAACTTCATCCAATTCAGAAAGCATGGATCAATAGCCAGGTCCCCCAGTGCGGTTATTGCCAGTCCGGCATGATCATGGCAACCGCCGCCCTCCTCAAAAAAAAACCAAACCCTACCGATGAAGAAATCAATGAAGCAATTACCAACCTGTGTCGCTGCGGAACATATCCACGCGTAAGGCAGGCAATAAAGTCTCTTAATCAGGGCGCATAGGGGAGAACGGAACCATGAAACGCAGAACTTTTTTAATAGGCGCTGCTGCGGCTCTCGGCGGCGTAGTTGTTGGTTACAGATTGTATAGCAGCAGCTTTGAAGCTCATGCAAAAAAACTTGTGACGGGAAAAGGTGAAGCCCTCCTTGCAGGCTGGATAAAAATAGCTGAGGATGACACCATAACAGCATATATGCCTCACCTGGAAATGGGTCAGGGAAGCCATACCGGCCTCGCCATGCTGGTAGCAGAAGAACTCGACGCAGACTGGACAAAGATAAAGGCTGATTATGCTCCTGCTGACCCGGCCTTTGCTAACAGATTTCTCGCCGAAGGCTGGATCACACAAAATCTCGAAATACCCAATTTTCTGAACGGCACCGTCGACGAAGTTTTCGCACTGGCGTCCCGGCAGGCCAAATTACAAATGACAGGTGGTTCTCTGGCAATACGAACCACAGGCCGCTACGGAATGCGTGTCGTTGCAGCATCAGCCCGTCAGA
>JBOEGA010000189.1:0-620 GCA_050633205.1 Methyloligellaceae bacterium
GTAAGATAATTTATACTTCTCTTTATGACATGAAAGCCGCCTTGGGTAACCAGGGCGGCTTTCATGTGTTTGATACTCAATATTTTGTATTTTTAGTTTTTTTGGTCCAATACTGAAGCTGAACAAGTTAGAGTTCAGGCTCCAGTCTGCTTTAGGCTGTTAGGCGAGCCATGACCTTGTCAGGGGTAAAGTTTTGTAGAAATAGCTTGAATTCTGAAGCTGACAATGGTTCACTGAAATAGTAGCCCTGAACAATATGACAGCCAAGACCATTGACAGCTTTGAGTTGTTCAATTGTTTCAACGCCTTCAGCGACAATCTTCAGGTTAAAGTTGTTTCCCAGTTTTATAATCGTATCTGCAATTGATAGATCACGAGGACTTCCCTCAATCGCAGAAATGAAGGACTTATCAATTTTTAAACAGTCAACGGGGAATTCTGTCAGTCTTTGAAGTGAAGAGTAGCCCGTTCCAAAATCGTCAATTGCAAGCTTGATTCCTGTACTTTTCAGCTCATTCAGGATTTTTACAGCCAGATCACCAGAAAGCATGGCGATACTTTCTGTTATTTCGAGTTCAAGCATATGAGGTTTTATATTGGATTTTAAAACCTCATCAAGA
>JBOEGA010000190.1:0-2712 GCA_050633205.1 Methyloligellaceae bacterium
AAAAGTCACATCTCCTTCAATCACTGGCGCAAAACTGATTTTATAGAACGGCTCTTTAAACGCCTCAATTGCTCCCAGCAAAATAAACAGCAGGGCTATTCGCAGGAAAATAGCAATACCAATGCCCCATTTCCGTGTTGTAGACTGATGTTCAGGAGCAACCCGGCGAGATTCAATTGAGATATATAGAAGATTATCAAAGCCAAGCACTGCCTGCAGTAAAATAAGCATAGCCAGTGTCAGCAGGTTAGGTAGAGTCAACAGACCCAGAATATAGTCCATAGTTCAGTCCCCCAGCGCATTTATCAAGGTGTTTTCAATAGGTTGAATTAGCACAAATCANNCAACGAATCAATTTTACAGTCTGATTATGAAATGCCACCTTCATCAGAAAAAACAACTCGGCATGCCCTCCTTAGGAACCGGATTCCACGACTTTATTACTATCAGCAACTGTTCCCCTCAAATTAAAGCACCTCAATAACCTGAGAGGATAGTCACTTAAACTAAAAGAAAATTACAAAAAGAAAAATCTCCGTGAGAAGAGCTGTTTTATTAGTATGCCTCAAACAGATGCACTGATTATGCAATAATTAACCATAAACCATTTGAATATACCTCTGTATTTATCAATAAAGTCAGTAACAAATACAACAGATCAAGAGGCTGCCAGGTGGCAAATAAACAGATATCAGCAATTGCGATAGGCGTTTCTACTGCCCTGCTCGCCAGTGCTGTATCTGCACAAACAGTTATATCAAACAAGCAGCGCGGGAAAACTTACGAGGACAGCCGGTCACGCCTTAAAGTCAATCGCCCCGGCTCAGGCTCCCTTGAAGATCTCGGCTATGTTATTTCTGACGGCATAATAGTAAGCCCCACAATCCGTACAGAAACAGGCTATGACTCAAATGTCGACAATCTTTTTTCAGAACCGTCCTCGGCTTATGGCATAATAGACGGATCCGTAGTCCTTGGCTTCGTCAAACCTAATCAGGCCACAACAATTGCCCTGAAAGGCAAACGTGTACAATTTGAAGGCCTTGACAGAAATGAACGTTGGGATGCAGGCATAAGCTTGGACACTTATAAAAAACTGGCATCAGGTCTGGAAATCAGCGCAGGAGCACTCCATCTCCATGACGCGGTAAGCTATACCACGAACGAATCTACAGCAGCCTATTACAAACTCCAGTACCAGAACCGTTTTCTTGAAACATATGCCAGCGGTGTAACAAACCAGATACGCTATTTGAGCCAGCAGGACATACCTTCCTCTATATCCTCTGCGGATCGCCCGTTTTATTTTAATTCAGAATATAATCACCATCGTTCTGAACAGACAGCAGGCATTCTTGTTCATAGAAGTTCAATACTAAGCCCATATATAGAAGGCGGCTTTGCATCCATAAACTATATTGATCAGAAAATAGCCGCCACCGTAAACAGAGACGCAAGGGAATATTGGGGAATAGCCGGAGTACGGGTGAACCTGATACCGGGCGTTCGTGCCGATATCGGATATCGTTACACCAGGCGGGACCTTGATGACACAACAGTATCCCGCTATGACACAGACTATCTTGATGCACGAATTAGCTGGGCACCTGTCAGTAACTTCAGAGCAAGCTACGAAGTTGATCACAAACTGGGAGAAGCAGCTGCTGCAAAGTCCCGGTTAAGCGAAATCACAACCCACAGCATACTCTTGCAATATAAAGCAACGCCAAGAACACAGTCCACCTTCAGAATCTACCAGAAGCGCTCTACAGATATAGGAGATGTCACATCTTTCCGGGAGCGCGGCTATCAGAGTGAAACAACATACGACATAAACAATAAAACACAGTTTTACTTCAACTCCCTCTGGTCTCAGGTCAAGGAAGAAGCAAGCCAGACAGGTTTTGAACATGTAAAGCTGGGTCTCGGCCTACGGGTAAAATATAATGGTGCACAAAGCCAGCCATGGCATTCCATATGGAATGAGCTGAAAGCCCTCCCCTTGGAGCGCAAATTGATAACCACGGAGATTGCATATAATTATATGGTTCTTCCAAGTATGGATATGGTGGCTATAACCGACCCGTTCCTTACCAGAACCAGCGCTCATGGTGAAAATCATGATGGCCACATCGATGGTTATAAAATCTCCGTCAATCTGGGAGAGATGGCAGCTCCCGGCCTTTATGACGCTTCAACACAAAAACTTGTCCTCAAAGGTTTCTATGGTCACTACAGCACTAAAGACACCACCACTTGTAACTACACCCTCGCTTATGATTGTGTATTCATCAATATCACTGATGCAAATCTGGGAGATGACAATAATACCGGCGCTTTCGGCCGTCTGTTATCGACAACCAAACGTGCGGTTGATCACTGGGGTATATCTGTAGAAGCTCCTGTTATGCGTATATTGGCAACAGGCAGTCTGAAAGACAGCAGCCCCCGGAATATCAGATCTCCATGGAAATTTGGACTGGCTGTAAAAGGAATTGAGGAGAAAACTGACCTCTTCGCAATAGATACCAGCGTCCCGGATCCTGTAGATTATGACGAAACCCTGAGTACACATTATTGGGGAGTTTACGCCTCCTATCAGAAACGCCATCAACTCCGCAAGGATATACACCTTGACCTGACAGCCGAAGGCGGACTGTACTATGCGGATACCGACTACAAGGGTATTTATCTGGCATATTACCCTGTAGG
>JBOEGA010000190.1:2738-5230 GCA_050633205.1 Methyloligellaceae bacterium
GTGTCTATGCCCTTGACCGGGGCAGAGCAGAAGACAGTTATCAGCAGGAAGCCTTTATAGGCTCTCTGAAAATGGACCTTACCAAAGATCTGGGCTGGGGTAACTTCAGCCTGTCCGGCCAGGCTGAATACTATTCCTACGCCCCTAAAATGCAATATAATGACGATGACAAAGCAGGTGGCGGTATTCTGGATATAAATGGCAAGGATATCGGCACATCTATAGGTGATGGATATGCCTTCTCATTCTCCCTTGGAGGCCGTGTAAACATACCCCTTAACAACATTATCCAGTAATCCTCTCTTCTCCCATTCCGTATGGCAAACAACTCCTTAATAAAACTGACCGATTTCAGGTCATTCAGGTAGCAAAACAAAGCAATATTGTTTCTATTTGAAGATTAACTTTCCTTGTTATTACTAACAAACGAATAGAATTGAAAATAAAATTCTATTCAGTACATTAGTGACCATCAAGTTTATTGTTATGGAGTTATCAAAATGAAATTCGCAGCACGTATCGCAATCGCATCTACAGTAGCACTTACACTATCAGCAGGCACTGCATTCGCATTTGGCCACAACCACCACTTTGGCGGATCAGCAAAATATCTTGCAGGTAACGTTTCCGGCGCAACTGGCCATGTTAATGGTTCCGCCCAATACGGCAGCAAAGGCTATATCAATTCAACAAATTCTTCTGAGCAGTACAACAGCACTTACCGCTCTGAAAGACCAGGCTTCACAAAAATCGGTGGCGAGTCAGGTGCAATCAACCAGATCTCTACAAACTGGAAAAATGTTAAAAGCCTGAATATACAAAGCAACTCCGGCGCTTTCGGTGCATCTGGCATCACAAACAAACGCTACTAATAATAGCGGAATGGCGGAATCCCCCGTCAGAATCTGAGTGCCCCCTCATATTCTGATCTTCCCCATAATAACCATAAACAATAACAATAAACTCCAGGCTGTAGCGTTCGCGCTGCGGCCTTTTTTGTTTGTATTTCAGCAAATTAACCCTAACAGCAACGTCAAGACTACACCATCTGAAACTGGCCCGAAACTTGGAACAATCCCTAACAGATGTCCCGTTTTGGAAAAGGATTTAGAGTAATGGCGTACAGATTTTCAAAAATAGCAGCAACTGCAGTCACAGCATTGATCACATTCACCGCTACAGCATCAGCCGGAGGTTTCGGAAATGGCTTTGGGGCACCAATGGGAGGTGGAGTATCGGCAAAGGCTCTGGCAAATAACTACGCACATGTCAGTTCGGCTTCGGGACAGGTTAGAACAAACAACTATGCCAAAGTAGGTCAGTATTCCATCAACAACGGTGAAATCCTGAAAGGTTTTGCTGAAGCAGGAAACAGGGTAGACATAGAGGTTACAGGAAATATCAAGGTCAATCAGAAAAGCACTGCCAGAACNNAAAATACACATCAAAGGCAAAAACATGCTTGCCAAAGCCTACGCACAGAATAGCCTGAAAGTATATGTGGATGGTAAGCTGTCCTTCGAAAATGAAGAATATTCATACGCTATGGGCCGTTTCACCCCGTTGGGAACTCAGATGAAAGCAGGGGCCACAAGTCATAACAAGCTGGAAGCCAAAGGTCTCATACGCCTGAATACTGGCCAGATCGTCTCCAGCACTGGCCAGGTTGGTCAATAATACGCTGTTTCTCTAAAAACGGACTTCTGGTGGGCAAGGTACAGAAATATCTTGCCCTTGCCTTCTTTGCCGGACAATAATGCGCACAAATCTAAAAATAAAACACTTGTGAGGTTATGCCGTGGCAAATATTCTTTTTGATGCACTATTTCAGAACCATGAAAGCACCGATAAGCCCTTCCTGGTCACGAAAGATGACGCTGTAATCACGTATAGTCACTTCCTGGAACTGACTGCCCAGATTGCCCATACACTCACCAAATCAAACGTCACCCCCGGCGATCGTGTCGCTGTACAGGTGCAAAAATCACCACAAGCATTAGCTGTATATGCCGCATGTATACAATCAGGCGCCGTGTTCCTTCCCCTTAACACAGCATATACTCCATCCGAGATAGAATATTTTGTATCAGATGCCGAACCAAAGCTCGTCATATGCGACGCAAAAAGTGAAGCTGCACTCGCTCCAATAGCTGATAAAAATAATGCAGGGCTTCACACTCTGAACGCAGATGGCAGTGGCTCCCTGACTGAAGCTGCCGCTAAAGAACCAGCCAGCTTTGATACAATTGACAGAGCAGAAAACGACCTTGCCGCAATTCTCTATACATCCGGCACTACCGGCCGTTCCAAAGGTGCAATGCTGAGCCACCTCAACCTGCTGTCAAATGCTCAAAGCCTGATCGAATACTGGAAGTTTACGGAAAAGGACACGCTCCTTCACGCACTACCGATATTCCACACCCACGGCCTTTTCGTTGCGACCAATGTATCACTGCTGGCCGGCGGTACAATGATCTTCCTGCCCGGCTTTA
>JBOEGA010000190.1:5335-5530 GCA_050633205.1 Methyloligellaceae bacterium
TGACAGAAACCAATATGAACACATCAAATCCTTACGACGGAGAACGCCGTGCCGGAACTGTTGGCTTCCCGCTCCCGGGCGTTGAAGCACGCATAACAGACCCGGAAACAGGGAGAATACTCGGCCAGGAAGAAATCGGCATCATTGAAGTGCGTGGCAATAACGTATTTCAGGGCTATTGGCGCATGCCGGAAA
>JBOEGA010000191.1:0-4904 GCA_050633205.1 Methyloligellaceae bacterium
CGTGTCAGGCCGGACGGTTACCCCAAAAATAGCTTCGGGCTAACATTATATGTCGCATTGTTGCCATGTTCTGAGGGTCGGTGTCGGGTTGCGGTCAGTAAATCGTTCAAACCATCAAACAAGATGCATATGCTATTAACAAATCCGTTAGAAATAAAACCTCGAAATCAATAGAAGCTGTGTTAAGATTAGCCGTGACATTAATAAACTGATAAGTAATCGAAAAATCTTTAAGAATTGTTAGACCTAAAACTCTCAGAAAAACAATTGTACAGGTGAATTAGCTCTAATAGATATAACAATTCTATTACCTACTTACTTAAGTCTAATTATTGGGCCAGGTGGATTATACCTTTGATTTTGTCTATAGTTATCTCTATTGGGGCCAAAATAATTATCTGAGTCACGAAAAAAATGTGAGATAGCGCGCCAGACAAAATTTTGGAGAAGAACATGTCCGACAACTTTGCCTTTTCTTTTTTCAACATTGAGCAACATCCCACCCCATCTAGCACCTATGTAAACCTGACCGCCACTGTCTCCTCTCATCAACGGAAACATTGCGTCGGTTGTTTCCACTAATAAACTTTCAGCGTCTCTGCTAATCACTTTAAGATCTTTATAGAAAAGCGTTCCATTGGCTCTAAGGACACGAAGCCGAACAAGGTTCTTTTGGTGATTAAAGTTCTGAATCAATCTCAATTGCAAATGAAGTTCTGGAGTAATGCGCCAACGCTCAAAACACAAATTTTCATAACTTTCAACACGTAAAATAGCTAAGTCAACAGCGGCACCAGATGGAAAATTTCCCCTAATAACCTTTTGAAGAAGGACAGGAAATACCCTCCCATTGAAATCCGTAATTGTACCTTTGTTGGAAAATGAATTGTCCGCAATTTTTTTACTTTTAACTACATGTGAGGGTAACACAACAAAGCAATCATTTTGAGGGCCAAATCGCAATACACCTTGCCCTTGAGCATGTACATTGGAGCTTGGTTGCACTAACACTTGCTGAGAGTTAGCGGAGGTTTGCATAAAGATTGCAATTGATAAAGATAATACAAGGCCATAAAAATACACCTTACAATTCTCCATTCTACTTTCTACCACTAAATGCAGTCCACCCAAGTAATGGTATCATTGCTAAATAAATGACCCCAAATGCTTGTAGGATCGGGTCCGAAACTAAGCGATCCCAAAGTGAAGGACTTATCGAATAGTGGTTTGAACCAAATCTTTTAATTCTCGCCTCTATAGCTTTTGCCTGAAGACTAATAGACAGAGGCATTGATTCTTCAGTGGAAGTTATAACTCCTGTCGCGATGCCACAGTCTTTTCCACAATCACCAAAAGTCACACTTTCCCCTGGTTGTAATCGATATTCAATTGCTCTAAATGGAGCACGCCCTTTAAATGGTCGACCAAATACCTCTAAAACCCCTGAGGTAATAGTAGATTGCCCCGAACTAGTTCTTGCTTGGATTACTTTACCCACTTTAAAGCGCCCAGCAACAGCAAATGAAACAGGACCTTCTTTCGACATCGGAGTGGTATGATATTCAATAAGTAGTTTTTGTGGCAGCTGTCCCAGAACCTCATCCGATGAGTCTATAAGGGTACCGATGGTTTTATTTGGTTGAGCTTCCAATCTAACCTCAAATTTAGATTTAGAAATACTCTGAAAGCTTACCAGCACGCCCCTGTTTATTTTTAGGATCCCTTCGAATTGATTTACGCATAGTTGACTTTGACATTCCAAATTCACGTTTTTTAGGTGCCAATCTGGTATGTTTGTATTCTGAACATGAAATTGAATATAGTATGCTGACGCATTCAAACGAAATCCCGTCTTCCAAGGATAATATTGAGCCCATAAAACAAACAAAAATGGTATAGAAAAAGCTACACTAATAAAGTAGCTACGATAACGTGACAGAATCAACATAATATTACCCCAGACTAAAATAGTGGAAATTTAACAGGATCTAAGCCTTTATAAATTTTCTGTTTAAATTTATTTTTATATCTCTTTATAACTATCTTAGAAGATGAAGCAGATAGGTTAAACGGAATTCGGCAACTTTTGTTATATGACACCGCAATCGAAGTTTTTATGTTCTGGCAATTTACTACTTCCTTCTTTTTTGTAGAACGTACAAGTAACTCTACATCAAGCTCATTGGTATTTAGCAATAAGAATAAAGGTTCTCTCTTGGTAAATGGCACCCAGCTCGCCGGTATGATGAAATTAATTTTTCTATCGCAATTTTTTCTTAAAGTTGCAAGGATCGCAATTTCTAAGTTTTTATATTCCTGCTTTTTCAAATGACTCGAGTAGTTTGACTGATACACTATTTTATAATTTCCTTTTTTATACTTCTTAAGAGGAAATTCCAATTGAGCGTTATAAACACCATCTATAGAGGAGATATCTACACAAATAAAACCCTGAAAATCTCTGGACAGATAAACATAAGCTTCATTCCTTCTCTTTAGAGAATTATATTCTGGAAAAGAAATTAATCCGACGCGTATTCCTACTCCTGAAATAGCCGACTTTGGTGTCCATCGCTCTTTAAATTTGATTGGAAAAATTTCTACTGAACTGGAATTGGCTTGTGATGATAAAAAAAGCATTAGAATCCAAACAACATTGAAAACAATTTTTTTAATATTGTGCATGTTCAAACCTCAAATTTTGAGTCACTGGAATATTCACCGCATTTATGATTTTATATAGGATAATACTTCCGCTAAGATAGCTCCCTATGCTTAAAAGACAGTCTCTAACCAGAATATAGAAATATTATAACAGAATATATCCCCAAATATCCACACCACCTCAAAATCTCCTTCCCTCAAAACCTAAAACCCGTATCATACCCTCATATGATCATCGGACTTCTCAATCAAAAAGGCGGCGTCGGCAAAACTACTTTGTCGGTGAACCTTGCCGGGGCATTCGTCGAACAAGGCTACAATGTCCTCCTTGTCGATGCTGATCCTCAGGGAAGTTCATTGAGCTGGAGCGCAGTTAGGGAGTCAGCATCGCTTTTTCCAGTGGTCAAAATGGATAAACCCACTCTACACAAAGACCTACCCAAACTGGCTGCATCTTATGACATTACAATCATTGACGGTGCCCCGCGTGTGAATGAGCTGGCGCGGTCGGCTATAATGGCGAGTGACCTGATTGTGATCCCGGTCCAGCCCTCACCTGTCGATGTTTGGGCGACGGATGATATCGTGGCTCTCATCAAGGATGCTTCTGTTTATCGAGAAAATCTCAAAACCGTATTTGCGGTAAATCGCAAAATCTCAAATACGGCTATCGGGCGGGATGTGCATCATGCTTTTGCTGATCAGGAATATCCTGTGTTACCGGAAACCATTTGCCAACGCGTGATATTTGCTGAGAGTTTCACGCAAGGTTTAACCGTTTTGGAAACTGATCCAAATTGCATAGCAGCTGAAGAAATCAGAAAACTGGCGAGCGCACTTATCAACTCTGCTCAGGAGTAAATATCATGTCTCAAAAAACAGTCAATTTCGCCCGCCCAAAACAAAAGGCTGATGAATGGGTTACCCAACAGGCTCAGGAAAATGCTCTTACCAAGCGTGTATCCTTTGACCTGACAGAAGATGAGCACAGGCAGTTAAAAACACAATGTGCGCAACAGGGGCTAAAGATGACGGACCTTTTCAGGGGCTGGGTTAATCAGTTCATTGAACAGAAAGTCTGATTTGAGATTTTAAGAAAAACCGCAAAACCGTATTTTCTGTTTATGGACGATTTTGACACTCTGATAAAAGATGAAGACCTGCGTAGACAGTTAGAAAAACTGCGTGGGTGTCCTGGATTTATAACAGTCGCAAATAATCTGGTCACAACGCAAAAAGAGCGTGATCATGAACGCCAGCTCACACCTGTCAAACGGAGACGCTTACAAGCCAGAAAGCTGGTAAAGGAGAAGAAGCCTGAAACAGAAGACCGTCACCATATTCATAGTGTCCTGGCTCTATGTGGTTTGCCATACAGAAGACCTCCTGATGATATGCCTGACTTCCTGCGCGAATATGGCCGAAACTCGCTTGTCATCCAATCCGGCTACCTCAAAGACCCTCTGACCGGGAAAATGCAGAAGCAAGGTCTGCCTTATGGCCCGAAAGCCCGATTGCTCCTGCTCCATATTTGCACCATGGCCATGCGCCAACAAAGTCCTGAAATAGAGATTGCTGACAGTATGAGCGCGTTTATACGCGAATTAGGGTTTGCCGTGACCGGAGGTAAGCGGGGAACAATCATACAGTTTAAAGAGCAACTAAACCGCCTTGCAGCATCACATATGCAGATCGGCCTATGGCATGGTGATAAAACCTCAACGCTCCACGCCCAACCGATAGAAGCGTTCGATATATGGCTTCCCCAAAGCCCGGATCAAAAAACTCTCTGGAGTTCCACACTGAAACTTGATCAGAAGTTTTATGAATCCTTGAAACGGCATGCCCTTCCAATAGACATGCAGGTTCTCAAAGCGTTTTCGCAATCTGCCCGGCAGATCGACATGGTTCTATGGCTAGCCTACCGATTACGGAACCTGCCAAGGGTTTATAAAATTTCCTGGAGTGCCTTGCAGGAACAATTTGGTGCGAATGTCACCAGTCCGAGGAAATTTAAGCAGAGCTTTGCTGAGGATATAAAAATTGTGATGGAAGTCTTTCAGGCACTTCCTGTGAAAGTGATCACCCCCCAATTTCTATTCCAGTTTCAATCTAGCAAATTTATTTCCATTTCCTCAGTTGACCCGCTGCCCCTGTAAGCCATGATCCGCATTCCGCTATGCTCCATACGGATCATGGCTTACAGGGACAGTGGATAAACTGAGAGGAAATAATTTGCT
>JBOEGA010000192.1:0-13629 GCA_050633205.1 Methyloligellaceae bacterium
GGTCACATCTTTCTTGACTCCTATCTGGTAAGCAAACGCCGTGTGTCCTGAAACACAATAATTACACTCGTTAGTCACACTGGTCGCCAATTGCACAACTTCTCGTTCACATTCATTAAAAGAAGAATGTACAAATGAGTTATTGAGTTCCGTAAATGCAGCCAATGCAACAGGCGATTCAGCCAGTACAGCGAATATATTGGGAACAAAGCCGACTTGGTTCTCCACTCCTTTCAGCATTTCTTGCGCGGGGTGTTGCTCGCTAGATTTATAGATTTTAAAAGATTCCATTGTTTGATCCTGTCTGTTTGTTTTTAATAAAACGCCGTAATTTCGGCGACACAGAAAGTCTAGGAATAGAGAGATATACAAACAACTTTGGAATATGTAGTATCTAACTACACTTTATGTACTAAACAACTACAGAATTTAAGGAGCTGACCAGATGACTGAATACGGCCAGTTTTGCCCGATTGCAAAAGCGACTGAAATTACTGGCGAAAAATGGTCATTGTTGATCATCCGTGAGATATTGATGGGCAGCACCCGATTCAATGAACTGCAACGAGGCCTGACACATATCTCCCCGACTCTACTGTCAAAAAGGCTTGAGTCTTTCGAGAGAAACGGTCTGATAGTTCGCAAGAAAATACCAGCACAACGGGGATACGAATACTTTCCAACTCAAGCTTGCAAAGAGTTGCTGCCCGCCATTGTTGCTCTCGGCAATTGGGGCGTTGTCTGGGCTAAATCAAATTTAACAGAAAAAGATTACAACGTTGAGTTACTCATGTTGTTTTTGGAACGAAGTGTTGTTGTAGATCAATTGCCCGGCGCAATCACAGTGGTTCGTTTTAAGTTTGATGACTTTGAAAAGTATCCAGACTGGTGGATGGTCATAGAGCAAGGAGCCATAGACCTATGTGTGACAGATCCAGGAAGAGACATCGATGTGTACTTCACATGTAGCGTAAAAACCTTGACCGATATCTGGATGGGCTACAATAACTACAGATCAGCGATAAAGGATAATCTTATTTCTGTTGTTGGCGATGCTTACCTCACCCGCGATATTTCAAAGTGGCTAAAAAATTGCGAATTGTTTGGTGATATCCCGAGTGCGGCCGAAATTTAGAGACTGTATGTGTTCGCGTGAATATAATACAACTCAGACCATTTTTGAATACTTTTCCATTTGACACCAAGGGGGCTTACGGCGTTTTTTCCCGATGGATCGTATCTTAACTTTTCCCTAAATCCCGTCTGCGTATTTTTGGTTTATAACGTCAACGGATAAACTGATGTTTCGCTAATTCTTGAATCTACATGCCATCTACTGTGTTTATTCGATGAATTTGTACTTATTTATTCAGTGAATCTGAACAATTGCACTTCAATTTAGTACGCCCCTAAATCAGCGTCATAAATGCGACCTCCATCACATTAACATCGCTACTGGTTCACCCCGTCGGCGTCATCTCATTGACCAAATTAATCAACAACATAGCCGAGACTATTTTCAGACCACAAAGATTTTCTGATTTATGTCACGATTTTGTCTACAAAACCCAACTCTCCCGAATAAAATGTGACGCTTATCAATCGCTGCTTTTCCAAACTCTGGCAAATTAGCCCCACTTGCCAGGGAAATGGCACTCCAAATAAAAATAATAATAATAAATCCGGAGCAGCATCATGAAATCGAGTCAAGTCAATTTCTTCAACAGCACATCTATGGTTTTCCTACGTCCTGTTCTGGGATTATTCTTCTTCACCGGACTTTTACTGCTTAGCTCAATTGCCGAAGCTTCATCTAGACAAAGTAAAACTAATTCATTGGCGAAACCGACTGTTGCATGCATGGGCCACTCTGCAGAAAGAGTGGCTGAATTAGAATATTCCTTTCATCGCCAAATCAGCAAATATGCCTATCAGAACGGCTTGAACCCAAACTTCATTAAAGCTGTAATCTCCGTTGAGTCATGCTTCAACCACAAGGCAGTCTCCCGTGCTGGTGCAATGGGTTTGATGCAATTGATGCCTGCTACGGCAAAATGGCTTGGCGTTACAGACGCCTTTGATTCATCACAAAACCTCGAAGCGGGAGCACGCTACCTAAAGCAACTGGCTAAACGTTTCGACAATGACTACAAGCTGGCGCTAGCGGCATACAATGCTGGTCCAGGCAACGTCAGAAAGTACAAAGGAATTCCTCCATTCAGTGAAACTCAGCGATATGTTAAAAAAGTTATGTCGCGTTTTCATGAGTATCAAGCGCAAAACCAACTTGCGATGCTCGCCCAGTAATACAAGCAGCAAAGACAGTAGCGAATAATCCAAGGTTATATGCGTTAAAATCAGACCTTGAATAATAGCCTCTCTTTCATGCATGCTGATTACATCAATACTGGAGGCAGGCTCATGAGCGCGAAAAAACATAGTTTTGAAAATTCTCAAATCAAAGTTGATTTTGACGGATCAATTTGTGCTCACGCAGGGATTTGTTTCCGCGAGCTAAAATCTGTTTTCGACGGTGATGCGAATCCGCCCATTAACCTGAGTGGTGCTCCGCTAGACAAAATCATCGCTGTGGTAGAGAAGTGTCCATCCAGTGCATTACGTTACCAGCGACTTGACGGTGAAAAGCAGGAATCGGCGCCAGAATCAGCGATCGCGACTATTATTCCCGGCGGACCTCTGGCTTTGCACGGAAAACTAGAGTTGAATGACGCTAAATGGACGCGTCTAACACTCTGTCGTTGTGGTTACAGCAATAACAAACCGTTCTGTGACGGTAGCCATAACAAGCATACTTTTGACGACGGAAAAATCGCCGAACCGGAGCTCTCAAGCTCAACCGATGCTGAAAACCTCATAACCATCAAGGCGATAGCCAATGGCCCGTTGATAATCAAGGGGGACTTAACCTTTAAAACCGCAGATGGAAAAACCGCTGGAAGGCGAGAGAAGTGTGGTGTATGCCGATGCGGAAAAAGCAATAACAAGCCTTTTTGCGATGGCAGTCATAAAGCGTTCGGTTTTACCACCGAATAAAAAAAAGCGCCCCGAAGGGCGCTGATAGACTAACAGTGATCGTTCATTTGGTGTCTTTTGTAACCAAACAGAACTATCTCATTTTGTCGGTAAGGTTTGTGTGAACTGGTTCACAATAATTACGTTTTAAGCCTTGCTTATCTCTATTTGTGAATGCAGTTCCTTACAAAATACCGGTAATCCAATTGATATCCAGCACAATCACGACGTAATTTCGATCTGATTCCCATCCGGATCGAGTACGACACTCTCGTAGTATCCGTCGCCAGTGGTTCTCGGCATACCAATACATTCGATACCATCGCTGATCATCCTGCTTGTCAAAATGTCCACTTCATTGTTTGACCCTACTGAAACCGCTATATGGGCATATCCACTGGGCCGCTCATTCGAATTCCGCAAATCGGCGGAAACTCCCGGGTGTTGCATGAGCTCTAATCTGGCACCAGCTGAAAATGTTATAAAATAGGAACTGAATTGATTATCGGCGTTGACATACACTTCGCTAGAAGTTGCATTGAAATACCTCATATAAAAAGCTTTCAATCGTTCCAGATCGGTCGTCCAAATAGCGATATGTTCGATACGAATGCCAGTTTTAATATCTTGAGGCTCATTCATAATCTGAGCTTCCTGAACACTTTCTGACCCGGTTTAACAACTACGCCCGGCAAATAAACCAACACCGTATCTCCATCAAGAAGTTCCAAGTCATGCTCACCTGCAGGTAATGAAATTCTCAGCATCCCAAGTTGGCCCGGCAAGATATCCCACCCACGAGTATCGGCTTCTTCGAGAGCAAACAAGGCGATTTGCAGGAGTCCACCCACTAAAGGGTTATTATCTTCAACCTCATTCACAATTGAATGTTTTGCTACTGCACGAGCAACTTGTTTGGTTGCAATGGTTTTGCCACGTGCGGAGAGAGAACTGCGCGCCAAAGCACCGAAATCCGACACGACTCGGGTAAATGGCGGGAATGAATTTTCTGATGCGACAGTGACGTCTATCGGCCACGTTTGAAAAGAGCGGTACTGTGGCCAAGAAAACCGAATATCCGGCGGAANNACTTGTAGGGAATGTCACCTTGTGCCAAAAAGACGATGATTTCACCATTATCTGCATCTTGCGCATCCCAGCCATCGGGTAAAGCATTCTTATATTCAGCTACAGCTTCATCCAAACCTAATTGCGTAGCATAAGTGACCAGCTTGCCCGCTACAGGTGAAGCGTCTTCCATGGCCGCTGCCAGTATTTTGTATTCCAGGTAGGCATCATTGATCAGACCAACGCTCTCAAAACTCAACCCAATCAGCGCCCGGGTAAAGAATGCATCATGCAAGGCTTTTGGATGACTTCCCAAAACTTTAAGTGAACGCCTTGCTTCAACGGCAGCACCCTCTGGCTCACCCAACAACAGAAAATTCATCATCAAATAGGTATGAACCCACAACTGCTCACTGTATTCCCCCCGATACACTGCCAACCATTCATTTACGGCTAATGTAGACAACTGTTCGCTGACGCTGATCCGATTTAGCTCTTCAATGAGTTCGACCGCTTTCAGCAGCTCCCGGTTACTGGACTTATAGTCACCCAACTGATGAAACGTCAATCCTTTATCCATAAAAACCAACAGTCTGTCTCTGTCAGAAATTTGGTCACGTTTTTCATCCAGGGTCTGTAGTGACTGCGCGTAATTACCGTCGTGAAATTGCCTGCGAGATTCTGATAGGGGTGTTGACGCACAACCTGCCAGTACCAGCATTGGTAAAAGCAATAACAACAGGACGACACGGTTGTAGTTAAACATGGTCATCGGCATCAGCCTAAGATTTCACCTAGCGCAGATTACCACCTGAAAATGGGTTTGGAAGATTCGCGCGCGAGCTCGACCTTATCCGCCCAGGCAATTTCGCCTGTCACAAGATCTGTCATTTCGAGATTTAGGCTGTAATACACGAGCTTTTTCTCAAATAAGCGCCATTGACGTGACTGCTCTTTTTCTATAGAGCGAAGTGTGCCTGACAGAATATAGTCCGCACCGAGCTGTTTGCCCTGTTTAATCTGATCGGCTACCGCAACATGACCAGCTGTCTGATAGGCAACCTCTTCAGCAATGTTTTCACGCTGTTTTTTATTGATAAAACGATATTTTTGAGATTGAATTAATGCGAGTCGGATATCATCAGTAATACCGCCTGTGTTGATATGCTCTGATGTTTCATTAGCCACTGTATATACTATTAATATAGGTTTTTCACTGCGATAAGCTATTTCACTGCTCAACAAACTGGCTGTGAGGTCATCAACAATTTTCTTCTTGTCTGAGAAATCATAACTGGCGTTATAGTGAACTTCACTGTTGGTATCTATAGTACGTGTAGACGCCATACAGCCTGCCAAGCTCACAATAAAAAACGAGGCAAGCATTGTTCTGATTAGTTGTTCCCAATAGCGGTTCATCGTGTGAATCTCCTGTTCGCGTAACATCAGGAATGGTGATGTAAACGCCTGTTAAAGACAAAAAAATTACAATATCAAGATTATAGACTGACCCTGCGTAACTGTGTGTAACTGCCGTGATCTATTTGCCTAAACATTGCCTTCCAGCTTCTTCGTAAAACTGGCTCGAATGTGATCTGCTGCGCTATATACCGCAGGATTAGCATCATTCGCCGTTATCATGGCCAACTCATAGTCAGGAAGATCCGGCATACCACACCCCTGTCCTAACACCACTATCTGATCCGAACAGGAAGAGATCGGAATCGGTGCTACCGCAAGATCTGCCAGCATTGCTGCTTTTTGCCCGGAAATATGTGCACTCTTGAAAGCAATGCGATAATCCCTCTTTATTTTTTCAAGACTGGACAGCCCGGCGTCTCGCCAAGCGCACCCTTCCTCCCAAACAGAAACAGGTAATGGATTTTGTTCACACGCAATTCCACCTCTTACCCCAGCCCATACCAATCTTTCCCGATATAGCGACTCAGCACCAAAACCTTCTGCGCCGCCCGGATCACAGGTAATAATTGCTAAATCCAACTCCTTCGCCTTAATTTGCCGGATCATACGAGATGAATTCTCAACCACAACATCTACTGTAATACAGGGATGACTTTCGGAGAATAATTTTAAAAACCCTGGTAAAAATCGTTCAGAAATATCATCTGGAGCGCCCAAGCGAACAACACCTGAAACATCGGGTTGAATAAATTGGGTCACAATATCTCGATTAAGCGCCAGTACACGACGCGCATGAATTAGAAGCTGTTCGCCTTCATGGGTCAAGCTGACGGAACGTGAATCACGCTTAAAGACAGCTTTGCCCAATAATTCTTCCATTTTCTTAACTTGCATAGAAACCGCTGAAGGTGTTCGGAATGTCACCTCCGCTGCCGAGGAAAAATTACCGGTTTCTGCAATCGCAACAACTGTTCTAAGTAAATCTAGGTCGAGTAGTGGCATTTGCGTGTTCGTGATTGCAACCATTGCTGACTCCTGCATCTATCAATTTTATTGAAAGCTAATTGAATATTATTTCGTTTGATTGAATCATCAATTTGCCGCAATGTCCATTACACACTTAATACATAAGCCACAAACAGGGCGGAAACACCGTCAGGAGAAAGCCATGAACTGCGATGCACAAAGTTACCGTAAAAATTCATCGGAGCCGCTTGACACTATCAATCAATGGATCAATTCATTGAGGCAGCTGACCGGGAAGTATCTTGAACAACAATTGGAAAGAGCTGAAGGACTAAAAGCATCTCGGCATCTATCTCGATTAGACGATCGTATGTTAAAGGATATTGGCTTGATCCGAGCTGATGTTGAACGTGTAGCACTATCTCAGGCCCCAGAGAAATCTCTGGCGGAACTGGAAATGCGCAAGCATCGAAGAGCTCGGTAAACATTGTCTAAAGAACGATTGCTGTTGTTGAGGTTAAGTCAATCTTAAACAAGCAATCGTTTTTCTCGGCAAACACAAATTAATTACGCAAGAAGTACATAAAAAATAATGGTGCTTACTCACCATCCGGAGTACTAAATCCAACGACTTCAAGTGTAAATTTCTCAACGTAATCAATAAGATTACCGACGGCAGTTTCCGCGAGCTCCGGATTACCCTCAGAGATCGCTTTCGCAATATCGGAATGTCCTTTGGCCATTAGCTCGAGATTGCCATACTTTTCTTGATTGAGAACCCAAAAACGACGCGACAGACCTTTTACAGATGTCAGTGCCCTGGCAGCAAACGTATTGTCTGCAGCACTCAGCATTAGAGCAAAGCATTTAGAATCAAGCTCTGTCATCTCCTTTTGACTGCCGGCCTTCGCGGCAGATTTAAAGCCTTCAGAAATCTCTGCGAACTCAAGCTTTTGTTCCTCATTCGCTCTTTTAGCCGCAGCTCGAGCGATGAGTGTCTCGACGGCTCGCCTGAGTTCAAGCGAACGAAATTGTTGAGTGAAATCCACGGGGCAGATTTGCGCGCCCCGGCGCGGAACAATGCTGACTAACCCTTCGTCAGACAATCTTTGAACGGCTGAGCGAACGGAAGCTCTGGTGTGCCCGGAGACTCTAATAAGATCAGATTCAGAGACCCACTGCCCGGGTTCTAAAATACCGTTGACAATCATACGCTCGAGATCGACGAACGCCTCATCTTTCAACTTTGCAGGCTTTTTTAGATTTTGCTCACCTTCCGAACTATTGCTATCCGGCTGAATAAGCATCAATACCCTTTCTTTCGAATCCACATTCTTTTCCTTCTATTTTGACACCATTATGACATGTTAGAAGAGGTAGTTAACATTTTATTATTGACATGTTACCAATTACCTTTAACATGTCATAAAAATAAAAGACAAAACCACCGGAGGAAATCAATGAGAAATATCAAAATTCTGGCACTGTCAGCGACACTGGCCATGACTACAACTGTAAACACATTCGCCCAAGAGGTTATTAGAGTCGCTGAACCTAACTGGGCCAGCGGTAGAGCGGTGGCGGGTTTAGTGAAAGTCATCATCGAAGACAAGCTTGGAGGCAAAGCAGAGCTCGTTCCTGGCACCAATGCCGTGATATTCAAAGCTATGGATCGTGGTAAAGGTGAGATCGATGTTCACCCAGATGTCTGGCTCCCAAATCAATCCAACTTTACAGACGAATATGTAGATACTAATAAGACTGTGGCACTCAGCGAAGGCAGTTATGAAGGCTTTTCCGCTTTCTGCGCACCTAAGGAATTCGCAGCCAAGAACAATATAAAAACTGTTTTCGATCTAGCTACACCTGAGATCGCCAAATTGATGGATCGAGATGGTGATGGAATGGGTGATATCTGGGTTGGCGCCCCGGGTTGGGCTTCAACAAAGATTAATACGGTTAAAGTACGCGACTACGGGATTGGCAATTTCTTTACATCAATAGAAGCCGAAGAAGAAGTTGCGACCGCCTCTATCTCGGATGCTTTGAACAAGAATGAAGGTTACGCATTCTACTGCTATGCGCCGCACTACAATTGGTTCGTGTTCGACATGGTTCGTCTGGAGGAGCCCGCATACGACCCCGCAAAATATGATATGAAACAGCCAGCGGAAGATCCAAAGTGGTTTGAAAACTCGAAAGTGACCACGGGAGACAAGCCAAAAACTATCCACGTAGCTTACTCTAAATCATTGAATCAAAGGTCGCCTTCAGTTGCTTCGTTTCTATCAAAGATTGATTTGGATACCGACACTGTAAACAATTTCACGCACGAAATCGTTGTCAAAAAACGAACCAGTGAAGAAGTTGCTCGTGAGTGGGTTGCTTCAAACTTCGACCGTGTCGATGGCTGGTTGGGTCTTAAGTAAACACTCCCTCTTCGCAGGCCACTGGCGTTTGATCTCCCTTTAGACGCCAGTGATATTACAACCAGGATTATGCACTACTATTTGCGCTTCTCTGCAGACGCAGCCAGGGGGTCGGTTTGTCTACGCATCAAAAAAAGGAAGACCATTCAGATCCGGTTATTGATCTCGCCGGTGTCTGGAAAATTTTCGGAACGCAACAAGAGCTAGCGATGGAAGCCATCCAGAGGGAAGGTCTGTCAAAAGCTGAAGTTTTAGATCAATACAACTGCGTGGTAGGTGTCGCTGATGCCACATTTCAAGTCAAACGTGGTGAAATATTCTGCATTATGGGCCTTTCAGGCAGCGGAAAATCCACCCTTGTTCGGCACGTTAATCGACTACTTAAGCCAACTGCTGGACAGGTAAAAGTGAGCGGTGTAGATATAATGTCGCTAAACGAAAAGGAGCTACTTAAAGTACGCAACGAACACATTGCTATGGTGTTTCAAAACTTTGGTCTTCTACCTCACCGCTCAGTTCGTGACAATGTTGCGATGCCGCTAGAAATTCGAGGTCTGTCTCAAAATGCCCGTTGGAAAGCAGCGGAAGAAGCGTTAGCCCTGGTTGAACTCTCTGAGTGGAAAGACAAATTTGCCCATGAACTATCTGGTGGCATGCAACAGCGAGTGGGGCTTGCACGAGCGATTGCTGCCGATGCTGAAGTTCTATTAATGGATGAGCCTTTCAGCGCATTAGATCCGTTAATACGGCGCCAATTGCAAGACGAGTTTATCCGTCTGGCCAAGAAGATGAATAAAACCACGCTATTTATCACGCATGATTTAGAAGAAGCTGTTCGTATAGGTGACCGCATAGCTGTCATGAAAGACGGCATCATTGTTCAAACTGGTACACCAGAACAAATCATCATGAACCCTGCTGACGATTATGTCATGGACTTTGTTGCTGGTATCTCTCGCATAAACCTTATACGTGCACACAGCCTTGCCAGTTCGCTCGAAGAACACGAAGCAAAATACGGTGAACTGCCGAAGGACGTTCTGTCCGTATCTGGCAATGACACATTACGTCAAATCATCGTCAAGTCCTCCGATTGGGACGGCGCCATACTCGTGCAAGACGACGACCTTGGAACCATGGGTGTGATTACGAAAAACGATATCTTGAATGGCGTAATTATGGGGACAGAAGACTAATGACTTCGACTATAGAGATAACACCCTCCTATGATACCGACGTTAAGGAATTTGTTTCAGTAAATGAGCGCTACTATGAAACACAATTCAAAACTATTGGTGAAAAATACGGATTCGCCTTCACTTGGAACTGGGCAGCATTCCTTTTAGGTTCGATCTGGTACGGGATGCGCAGCCTGTGGTTCTACTACTTGCCATTTGTAGCCTTAGAAACCCTTGCTGTCGTTCAGTTGGCTCGCGGTATCTGGGGTGATCTGGGCGCGCCCATTCTTGCTCGTTTGCCAGGCATCGAGGCCACACTCAAATCAAGATACGAGCAATTGGCTGAAGCTAAAAAAAATGCTCCCGATAGCGTAGCTGGATTTGAAAATGCTATCGCCTCGCTGGAAGGTGCAGTAGAGGCTATCAAAGCGGACGCCGCTGCTGCAAATGCCACCTCCACACAACTTATCCTGATTGGCTTTATTGCGTTGCTAATCATTAAAACAACGCAGGCTATATTGGCAAATCCAGCCTTGCAAGCTCGTTTTGCGCGATGGTTATCTGATCGTACTTTGGGCTCTGGATTGAATACCCAAAAAATGGCGTTAGCATTTACCCTGACGTTGGTGACTTATGTCACTTGCTCTTTAAAGTTCGGTTTTCCAAATTCCTTTCCTGCATTGCTCACGTTTCCTGCTGATCCACAGATACAAATCTCTGTCGCTAGTGCGATAAAGTCCTGGATGGCAGGTGCTGCAGTTAGCTCGGAATGGTTTTTTGATGGATTAACCTATGCAATCCGCAACGTACTAGACGCATTGGAGACAATTTTCGTTGAAACACCCTGGCCGGTTATGTGCGGCTTTATCCTGCTTCTCACAGGTCTTTCTGCGGGATGGCGAGCTTCTATTTTTACCGGAGCCGGACTTGCTTATCTTGGTTATCTCGGATTTTGGGACAAAAGCATGCAAACGTTGGCCTTGCTCGGTACTGCAGCGTGCATCTCGATTACCTTAGGTATTCCGCTAGGCATCGCCTGCGCTCGCAGCACACGACTTTATTCAGTAGTCCGCCCCATCTTGGATTTCATGCAGACCATGCCTGCTTTTGTTTACCTCATCCCCGTCATTGCGTTTTTCGGAACAGGCAAGCCTGCAGCGATTATCGCAACTATGATATTTGGAGGATCGCCGGTCGTACGATTAACAGTTTTAGGTCTTCGAGGTGTGCCGGAACATGTCAGGGAAGCAGCTATGGCCTTCGGTGCAAATAAACGCTATCTGCTCTGGAAAGTTGACATACCGCTGGCAATGCCCTCGATCATGGCAGGGATAAATCAAACAATCCTACTAAGCCTGGCGATGGTGGTAATTGCTTCTTTGATTGGTGCAAAGGGTCTCGGTCAGGATGTACTCGAAGCGTTGCAATATGCATCTGAAGGACAAGGTATTCTAGCGGGTTTGGCAATTTTATTCTGCGCCATGATTCTTGATCGTATTATACAAGGCAAACGGAGATAAAACATGACAGTAACAGTTGCATTATTCATCAAATACGAAAATGATAAAAAATCAGAAATGTTGCTGAGTCCAAGTGATCGGGCGGCAGTTTCTGAAAAGGCTGTCGGCGCCATGGGTGGAAAGTTGCTCTATGCATATGGTACTTGTGGCGAATTCGATATGATGTTCGTTTACGAAATGCCGGATATGACCTCAGTAGCGGCTAATATGATGCTGGCAGATGCCACCGGTATGTCGAAATACCACAAAATTATCCCTTTGTTCAGCAACGAGGAATTTATGGCAGCACAAAACAAGGCAGGAAAAATGCGCGACAGCTATTCTGCAGTGACTAAAAGCGCAACGGCGGATACCGAATGACAGAACTGTTGTTCTACGGCGGGCATATTATCACCGTCGACGACTCAATATTTACACCTGAGGCGGTTGCTGTTAAGGACGCAAAGATTGCATTCGTTGGATCTATCAGCCAAGCGCAGAACGTGCTCTCTTCAGAGGCCCGCCGAATTGATCTGAAGGGTTCAGTTCTATTACCTGGATTCATCGATGCACACTCCCATCCGCTTTGGGCCGCAAAGACAAGAGGCAATCCTGTTGTAGATGTCAGAGCAGAAACAGTGCCGACATACGCAGCGTTACTGGCGAAAATCCGTCGTCGTGTGGCAGTCTCTGAGCCCGGTGAGTATTTGCTGTTTTTTGGACTTGATGCTCAGCTTCATCCAGACATGGAATCTCCCAGCCGCGATCAGCTGGATAAAATCGCACCAAACAACCCAGTCGGCATTCAGACATCCAATTGTCATGCGCTTTTTATGAATTCTGCAGGGTTTAATGCATGTGGAATCGATGAAAACTTCGAGACGCCAACTGGCAGTATCATAGAGCGAGATGCGAGTAATCGACCAACTGGCAAGATTGCTGAATCGATAACCTGGCGAGCGCTAGAGACTTTCTATGATGCTTGGGGTGATGTCAGGTTAGCAGAAGGTTTTGAAGCATCTATTAATGAATTCATTCAAAACGGCATTACAGCTACAACAGAACATCTCTATATGCCGTACTATAAGGCGTATTATCAGAACGCCCTGAACCGCGACTGGCCAATGCCGCGAATTGCGGCCTACCAACAGGCAACAACTTCAGATATGGCTGTTGAAAAAGTATCATTGGGAGACGACCGTCTCTGGATGGCAGGTGTTAAAATACATGCCGACGGCTCTCCGTTCATCGGTAATATCTGGCTTACACAACCTTACCTGGAAAACGATATTACGCTGAAGCGAATGGATTTAAAACCTGGGCATACCGGTTCGTTGAATTACCCTCAGGACTATTTCGATGAAATGGTACGGAACTATTTTTCTCAAGGCTGGCAAATGACTATTCACACCCAGGGTGACCGAACCATCGATATGGTTCTGGACCTCATCGAGGACATACTAACGGAGTCACCTCGCCCAGACCATCGCTTCCGACTTGAACACTGTGCCTTGATGCGGAGTGATCAGATAGAACGCGCGCAAAATCTTGGAGTGATATGCAGTTTCTTTATCAATCATATCACCCATTGGGGAGGCCCTATTGAAGATGCGCTGTTTGGGCCAGAGCGTGCTGCGCACTACATGCCAGCAGGTGGCGCGGTTAAAGCGGGTATGCGAATAAGTCTGCATGCAGATACTCCTATGACAGACCCGTCAGCCCTTGAGCTGATGAAAGCCGGAATCACACGACAGACAAATGATGGTCGCTGCCTCGGAAAAGATGAATGCCTCGACGCCATATCAGCCTTACGTTCAGTCACAATTGATGCGGCCTATCAGATAGGGATGGAAGATAAACTGGGATCAATCTCGGTCGGGAAGCATGCTGACTTTGTCATTCTTGAAGACAATCCACTGGAAACCGAGGCGAAAAGTATCGCCGACATTAAAGTGATCTCAACGTATATTGCCGGTGAACAGGTTTGGCACAATGCTTAACAGCTCTCTTCCACGCATCCCCATTGTGACGATC